>JAGTQL010000030.1:0-19891 GCA_018396555.1 Candidatus Bathyarchaeota archaeon
TCGGAAGAGAGTGGTTCATGTTCCTTATGGTCTGGAAGATTTGAAGGAAGATTTGAAGGCTTTAGGATGACTGTTGTTTCGAATGCTACGCCGCTTATTTACTTGGCCAAGATTAGGAGGATAAAGCTGCTTAAGAAGGTTTTCGGCGAGGTTTTTATTCCTGAAGAGGTTAGGGCGGAAGTTGTGGATAAGGGGAAGATGTTAGGTGAAAGGGACGCCTATATCATTGAAGATGCGATAAGGGATGGTTGGATTAAAGTTTTAAGAGTTGAAGCCTTGGAGGTTCCTATAAAAATGGAGTTGGGAGAAATCGCCGTCTTATCCCTTGCTAAAAAACATGGGATAAAAGAGGCTTTGGTGGATGAGGCTTCGGCGAGAACGGCAGCGAGGCTTATGGAATTGACGCCAAGAGGTACAGTTTATGTTTTGTTAAAGGCTTTAGAATTGAAGGAGATTGATCTAAGCGGTTTTTTGGAGGCTTTAGGTGATCTGGTGGAGAAAGGTTTTAGGTTGAAGGAAGAGGTCTTCTTGGAAGCTGTGAGGGAAGCAAGGAAAATTGCAGAAAAATCAAAATAGCACAATCTAAAATCATTTTAAACATGTACTATTTCGTTGATGATTCTTCAAAACTTTCAAAAAGTATTTGGTTTTTGTATGTTTGTTGGATTATTTCTAAGTCTTTGAGTTGTCTTCGCCTGGTAATATTGGTTTTTTATTTTTTTGCATTAGATGCAATTGCATCAGTTTTTGCTAGATGACATGTTTATTGATTCTCGTTGTTTGACTTTTTGGAGGATGATTCTGAGCGTGAGCTAGTGAAGTCTGTTTGTGGTATGTCGGAGTTATGAGTTTGGCTTTTCATACAGTAGACGAATTGAGGGTCTCCGTATGGACTCTATGTGAGACTCCTCTGTGGAGTTGCTGAGGAAGTTGCTAGGGGGAGTTGCTGGAGAAACTGATATATCTGTTATATGGAGGTCTATTTGATGAGCAACCCTGTGGGCAATAATACAGACGCCATAAACTTATTTTCGTTCAACTCTCCTTCCCTCCAAATCCAAAAACCCAACGCCATTATTCTCCTTTTTCAGAATCTTCTTCCTCAGCGCAACCTAAAACAATTATTTAACCGCCCCGCACGCTGGCCACATTGCCTGCTTCAGCTTCTACGGGAACAAAATAATAACCACGGGCGAGGGGCATGTGCCTTACAAACGACGATGAATTAGCAGAGAAGATGAGAATCCTAAGGGACCATGGAATGAATCCTAAGAAAAGATACTGGCATGACATAGTCGGCTTTAACTACCGCATGACAAACCTCCAAAGCGGCCCTAGGTGTAGCCCAGCTAAACAAAATAGATAAGTTCATAGAGAAGAGAAGAAAAATAGCTAAAGCATATGCAGGGGGACTATCTCAAGTAGAGGGCATCACATTGCATCCAGAAATGCCCTAGGCTAAATGTGTATACTGGCCCTACTTCATACTAATAGATGATAAGAAACTAGGCATAACCAGAGAGACTCGCAGAAAAACTTGAAAATAACGGCATTGAAACAAGAAACTTTTTCTACCCGCTACATGAAATGCCTCCTTACCATAGGTATGCAAATCCACCATATCCTGTATCATTGAGCATCTCTAGAGAAGGACTGAGTCTTCCTTCAAGCGTAAAGCTCACGGAAGAAGACGTAGCCTACATCTCAAGCAGAATCAAAGAAGCTATTAAGAGTGGCTAAAGCAGTATGCTGAGACGATGCCGTAAACACAGCGTCTGATGAGTTTACGACAAATCACATGATCTTCCTTAAGAAGCATGGAACTGCTTCAGCAGTCTTAGCTTTAGCACTTCTCGTAGCCACAATCGCCTCGATGAACTCTGTTATTAACTATGTTAACGCTCAGTCTGAAACTTTAGCAGGATTAGTGCACATCGGCGAAACATATATAATCCTAAGCCGGAACGCAACAGCCCCAACAGACAGCCAGATAGGCGCGGAGTTAGCTAATCGCCTATCCGAATCGACGAAATTAGTCAGGCTTTCCCGCAAATGCTTTTAACAATCCGCTTAAAAACAAGTTCGGCAAATATGTTACTGAACGTTAGGGCTGTGGAAAACCTCGAAGACTATCTAAAATTTAATGCGGCCAGCTTAAATAAGACCTTTGCCAGAAGCAGCTTTGAGGCGGACGTAGGCGAAGTATTAGCCAGAACGACAGCCTTAACGCAGGCCCAGGCCAATGCTGCGATAATTTAGGGTGTATGACACCCTGAAGATTTCACCAAGAGCTTTCATTAACTCCATGCGCATACTTTCATCAATTAATTGATACCCCCTCTAGTTTTTCAAGGCCCAAACGGAGCATAAATTAATCCCAGATTCCAAATCAAACGCTTCTCCCTAACGACGGCTTATGTCTTATGTTAAATATATAAATAAATAGGCATATGGTTGCGAACTAAGGCTTGACATCTGAACATGGAATGCTAAACCAAGAACCTTAAGCTCAAAGGGAAACCTATCCCCCTCTTAAACAGGTGAAAGCGCTCAACAACATTCCTAACGCCAAACATAAGATAAATAATCAGAAATGCAAGGCTAAAACCTCAAAAAAATAATTAAAGATGATAACAAAAAACAGAAAGAGAATTTAGGAAAATTAGAAGAACGATTTTATCGCGCATAATAATAGCACCGCACCTATTGACATTATCCGCTCAACTTCAACCTGGAAAGAGGCGAAGCCACGTTGGATGAACTCTGTATTTATGCTGGAGACTCTTAAAATTCTCCAATAAGTTTTTAAGAGATTTCCGCAATATACATATCGGTGATGCGCTTTGTCAGGGTTCGAGGAATTTTGGGACAGATGGTTTAGAAGACGAAGACCGTTCTCCAGCTTCTTCGAAGAAATAGATGAAATGTTCAGGGAGATGGAGAGGATGTTCGAGAGGGACTTTGAGGATCTATCTAAGAGGGTTCCTAAGGACTTCATCCGTGAGAGAACACTTCCAGATGGAAGGAGAATTAGGGAGTGGGGACCCTTCGTATACGGATACAGCATCACAATCGGCCCCGACGGTAAACCGGAAGTAAGGGAGTTCGGTAACGTAAAGCCAGGCTTAGGCGGAAGACCCGGAAGACCATCAATATCCATTAAAGAAGAGAGGGAACCACTGGTTGACATTTTCAGCACAAACGGCGAGATAAAAGTTATCGCCGAACTGCCAGGCGTTGAGAGGAACGACATAAAACTTCATGGAACAGAAAACACATTAACGATAAGCGTGGATACGCCGCAACGCAAGTACTACAAGGAAGTTGAGCTGCCCAGCGCTGTTGACCCGAAGCAGGCTAAATCAACATATAAGAATGGCGTATTAGAAGTTACTCTGCCGAAAAAGGAGGAGAAGGCCCCGAAGGGTGAACCGATAAAGATAGAATAGCACTATTTCACTTTTTATTTTCTTATTGAACAAATCAACTCTAGATTCTTGGAGAGAATAAACTATAATAATATATTTCATATTATTTTTTGTTGGATATCGCCCCTGCGGCCAAACCTAAGGTCGGCTGAGATTGAAAATACTGCGCAGGAAAATCCTTAAAAAGGTTCAACGTGAGCTCCCTTGGATAAACCATATTCTGAGCGATGAAAAAGTAGCTGGCGACTTAAACCCCTCAGCGCCAAACCTTGAGATCCATCTTAGAGATGGAAGCCCATGCCTAATCTGCAGGGGAAGCCGCATGCTCTGCGGGAAAACCAGATGCCCAGCCGTAACGAAGCTTTACTCATTCCTAAGAGTTAAAAACCTCGTTAACTCTGAAAAAATACTCGGTTCCTCGCCTCCAGGAGTATTTGTTGGGCGGATAGGTTACCCTTACGTTTATGCCGGACCTCTTGTCCCACCTGTTTTGGGGGACACGTCCCTATTTGACACCCCTGAAAAATGGGTTGGCAAGACAATTGAGGAAATAATTGATTTTAGAACCGGTTTAATACGTGGAAAATTTCTGGTCAACGTTAAAAAACCTCTGAGCAACGAGCGGTTCCTTGACAGAACATTGGAAATAGCCCTTTCAAGGGACTCTGTTAACACGGAGGTTCTCTTTAAGAGGAAGCCTTCTGGAAGCTTCCTATTCGACGATGAGGTTCAACCCATGGGTCCATCAGCCCCGCTGCTGAAAATCGAGGTTGAAAACCCCAAGGTTGACCACAGGATTGAGAAGGCGCATGGCGACTCTGATCTTAGGGCTGAAGAAGCCATTCTGGATCTTTATAAGGGTGAAGTTCCAGTTTCAAGAATACAAAGGGCGTTTAGCGCAGGCGCCTTCGGCTTAAAAAGGCAGAGGAGGCTTGTGCCGACAAGATGGAGCATAACAGCTGTTGACTCATCGATCTCCAGGCGGTTAATAGAAGATGAAGTGAAGGATAAGCCTGTGATAAGCGAGTACCGAGTTTACAGCTTCAACTATTTGGGGAACAGATTCGTTATTCTAGCGATGCCATCTAAATGGAGATATGAGTGGATTGAAGCATGGCATCCGGGAACATTATGGAACCCTCAGGGTGGAGGCATAGCCATGGGAAGCGATTGGGAGAGCTATCAGGGTAGAACAACATACGCATCTCTAGGAGGATGCTACTATGCAGTTAGGCTTGCGGTTGCAGAGGCACTTTCAAGGGAACGTAGGCAGGCGGGTGTGGTAGCCATGAGGGAGATTCATCCAAGTTTCATCACGCCCCTAGGGGTATGGATTAATAGGGAGTGTGTCCGCGAGGCACTAAAGCAGGAAGGCGAGAAGTTCGATACGCTCAATGAAGCCCTCACATATGTAAGCTCGAAATTTTCAATCAACATCGACGAATGGATAAAAAACAGCGCGCTGCTTAAAGACGCATTATACCAAGAAAGAATCACGAAATATTTGCATTAGCGCAAGTAACACATGGCGAAAATTAGGGCTAAGTCTATGTTTTTCTTATGCCCATAAGCAGCTCCTTTAACAGAAAGTCCGAGGCGTTTTTCCCCTCCCTATCCCTTATTTCCAGCGCGTACCTCTTGAATTCCTCGAGGGTTACCGGCTTCATCCCCCTCTTCTGAGATAGGTATGCCGCTTGAACCACCGCTGTTGTTTCAGCACCTATCTTTTCATCGCATATTGGACGCGCATTGCTAAGTATGCAGTTACACATGTTTCTTATTTCCTCAGCGAAGCTCTGAACCCATGAAATCTTGCCTAAATTAAATTCTCTCCTATCGCCTTTAGCATCACGTATCACTAGATTCGTCTCGTCGCCTTTAGCCTCCGGCCTTATTTCACCACTGGTTCCAATTATAGCTGTATCCATTGAGTCCCTATGGGACCATGAGCCTTCAACATGCGCCGTCACCCATCTGCCGCTATCATCATCAAACCTTATTAGGACATGCGCATCATCTTCAACCTCAAAGGGTCTGAACATTCCCTGTATAAACCTTGTCTTCATGCGTATGCATATGCCATAGGGTTCAGCCGCCTTGACAACTGTAGGTTTCTTATCAAAACCGCTTAGGAACCATGAGCATGTAATAGCATGCACCCCGTTATCCAGTAGGGAGCCTCCTCCGGCTATTTCAGGATCCCAGAACCACGATGCCCACTCAGGACCCCCGTGGGCCGTTGCCAGAAATATCAGTTGCGGCTCACCTACCGCGCCGCTGTCAATAAATTTCTTGGCGTTATACCAGAGGGTGTGATAAAGCCAGTTCTCATTATGCTGATAAATCTTTTTCGCATCCTCAACGGCTTCGATGATCTCTAGGCATTCTATATATGTTCTAGCCATCGGTTTTTCACACATGACGTTTACGCCGTTCTTTAGGGCCTCTATAGCCGTTTGACCATGGAACTTGGTTGGCGTGCAAATGTCAACCAGGTCTAGGTCCTCTTTCGAAAGCATATCGGATAAGCTCAGGTAAGTTTTTAATTCATCAGCGTCCCCCTTCAGCCTCTCGGCCAATTCCGCGTTGCCCTCCTCCATAGCTTTTTGAGCCCTTTCTCGATAGATGCTTCTGACCTTTCTTTCAGCAGTCTTTAAAGCGGATTCTGAAACATCGCATATGGCGGCCAGATGCGCCTCAGCTATATTCGGGTACGCTGGGAGGTGGGCGCCCTGAAAGATCCCGCCTGATCCAACAACGCCGATCTTAACTCTTCTCATAGAGGAGACACCTCACCCACCCAAATATACGGATAGATTTAAAAGATTTATCATATGCAACCCCGAAACTTCGTAAATAAAGTTAATTTTATAAGAGGGAGCTGCTTTATATTAATGTCAAGATTTAGCGGCTGGGAGGAATGACATATAAGCTTTGAATATGTCGTTGAAACGGAGGATTTAGCTAAATACTATCAGATGGGCCCCATAACAGTTAAGGCTTTAGATGGAGTTGACCTAAGGATTAAACGTGGCGAGTACATATCAATCATGGGTCCTTCGGGTTCAGGTAAGACGACGCTTTTCAACATGGTGGGAGGCATAGACCGCCCAACGCGGGGAAGAGTATACATCGACGGTGTTGACATTGCCAAGTTAGACGCATATGAGCTTGCCTGGCTTAGATGCAGGAAGATAGGGTATATATTTCAAACCTTCAACCTTATACCGGTCCTAACAGCCATAGAGAACGTTATGCTACCCATGATCTTTGCCGGCGTGGAACGTGAGGAAAGATTCAGAAGGGGTAGGGAAATTCTTGAGATGGTTGGTTTGGGGGATAGGCTTAATCATAAACCCACTGAGCTCAGCGGCGGTCAGCAGCAGCGTGTGGCTATAGCCAGAGCCCTGGCAAATAATCCAGTCATCATACTTGCAGATGAGCCGACTGGAAACCTAGACTTACATACGGGGCTTGAGATAATAACTCTCCTGAGGGAAATGAACAAGGAAAAAGGGGTAACGGTTATTTCAGCCACCCACGACCTGAAAATGATCGATGTCAGTGACAGAATAATTTACCTACGTGATGGACGGGTAGACCGGTACGAGACTAGAGCGGAAGTATACGTGAGAGTTTCAGAATAGACATTAACAGGGATTTAAAATAAATCAGAAATTCAACGGCGCTTTCATTCATCAATTTAGTTTACAAAACGAGATTTTAAATTTTAATAGTAGAGGAAGGAATAGAGGGAAAATTGGGCTGAGGTATGATAAATGCCCTTCGGCTATAATGGCAGGGTATTAAGGGTTAATCTTTCAGATGAACGCATAACAATTGAGAAGCCGGATGAAAAGTTCTATCGTATGTATTTAGGCGGGGAAGGCTTTGTTGCCTACTATCTGCTGAGAGAAGTTAAACCCGGCATAGACCCATTTGGACCTGAAAACAAGCTTATATTTGCAGCTGGACCGCTAACTGGCGCACCGATACCTGGATGCGGAAGGAACAGCGTGGGCGCAAAGTCTCCGTTAACAGGCGGCTTCGGCGAGTCTGAGGTTGGCGGATCATGGGGAGCCGAGCTTAAGCGAGCTGGGCTCGACGCCGTAATAATTGAGGGAAAGTCCAGTGAGCCAGTATACCTCTGGGTTCATGATGGTGAAGCTGAAATTAGGGACGCTAAACATTTGTGGGGTAAGGAGACTGGTGAAACCCAGAGTATAATACGTGAGGAATTAGGCGACAAACTTGTCCGCGTTGCCTCAATAGGGCCCGGCGGAGAAAACCTTGTTCGATTTGCATGCATCATCGTTGATCTACGTGATGCGGCTGGAAGAACCGGTATGGGCGCCGTTATGGGCTCAAAGAAACTTAAGGCTGTAGCTGTTAGGGGAAGGGGTAAGGTTGAGGTTCATAATCCTGAGAGACTGAGAGATCTAACCAGATGGCTGAACCAGAATATGGATAAACTCGCATACAATCTTCACAACTATGGCACAGGGGTTGGGATGGACGCTGGCGTTGCATCTGGAAATCTACCGGTTAGAAATTTCAGGGATGGATTATTCGCAGGACATGAGAATCTAGATGCGAGGACAATAAAAAGAACAATAAGCATAGGTATGGAAGGCTGCTACGCTTGTTCAATTAGATGCAAGAAAATTGTTAAGATTGGTGAACCTTGGAATGTTGATCCATCTTACGGTGGACCAGAGTATGAGGCTTTAGCAGCCCTCGGCTCAAACTGTGGAGTGGACGATCTTCAGGCGGTTACGAAGGCAAACGAGCTATGTAACAGATACTCTCTAGACGCCATATCAACTGGTGTGGCAATAGCGTTTGCCATGGAATGTTACGAAAATAACATATTAACCAGGAAGGATACTGATGGGTTAGATCTCCGGTTTGGTAACGCTGAAGCTATGGTTAAAGTGGTTGAGAAAATAGCCTACCGTAAAGGCGTAGGGAAAATTTTGGCTGAGGGCGTGAGGAGGGCCTCTGAAATCATAGGTGGGGGATCTGAGAGATCCGCAATGCATGTGAAGGGTTTAGAAGTACCGATGCATGAGCCGAGGCTTAAAAGAGCCCTCGGCTTAGGTTACGCGGTCTCTCCAACCGGCGCCGACCATGCGCATAACATGCACGATACCGGGTTGGTAAGCGCTGGTCCAATGCTTAGCTCCCTTTCAAGCTTAGGTATTCTGGAGCCCATTCCGCTGGAGGATCTTAGTCCAGGGAAGATTAGAGCTTTCATATATTATGTTAATTGGCGCGTTTTAGACAATAGCCTACTTATATGCGTCTTCCTACCTTGGGACTTCAATCAGAAAACCGATATAGTTACGGCCGTAACGGGTTGGAACACTTCTATGTGGGATCTGATGAAGACGGGTGAAAGAATCACAACGATGGCTAGGATATTTAATTTAAGGGAGGGCTTCACAAAGGTTGATGATTGGCTTCCCGAAAGATTCTTTAGCCCTAAACAGGATGGGGTTCTCTCAAAAACTTCATTGGATGCTGAAAACCTAAGAAATGCATTGGAACTGTATTATGAAATGATGGGTTGGGATAAAAGGGGCGTCCCTATAAGGGCTAAGCTAGAAGAGTTAGGTATAGGTTGGACCTATGAGTACGTCTCTAACATGTTTCAATAGGAAACTAGGGATCTATCTGCCCAATCTAACCCAGTCGACTCTTTTAGCAATCTCCTTCAAATGAGACTTCAGAATCTTCTCAGCTATTTCAAAGCCGAGACGCCCAGCGTTCCACGTCACGAAGGGCGGATAAAATGATGCCTCCTTAAATACGGCTTTTCCATCCTTAATTTCAAATTTTATGTATCCGAGCTCTCTAAGGTAGCATGAGTCGTTCGGGCAGAGAATATCTATCTCTCTTAGCTCATGTTTTAAGTAAAGCACCTTATATTCTTCCGGGTCATCTATTATTCTTCCACAAGGGCATTGAATTTTCTCAATCTCTTCAGTCAAAATTCACCCCTCCATTCTACTCCTCTGCGAAGAATTCTTCGGCCGTTAGGACAAGGCCGCGTCTCTCCTCAATATTCTCTATGGCGCCGTCTCTTAGGAAAACAACTCTGTCGCTTATGTCGATCATTTTCAGGTCGTGGGTGGCGCATATGATCGTTGTGCCACGTTCAGCCTTCAAGCGATAAAGCAGCTGCACTATTGCGAAGCCAGTATTAAGATCTAGGTTTCCAGTCGGCTCATCTGCAAGTATGATTGCCGGATCATTGGCTAGGGCCCGGGCTATAGCCACACGCTGCTGCTGACCGCCGCTGAGCTCAGTGGGCCGGTGATTAAGCCTATCCCCCAAACCAACGGTGCTGAGAAGTTCGGTGGCCTTCTTCTCCCGTTCCTCCTTAGGCACACCGAGGAAAACCATCGGCAGGGCAACATTTTCTTTAGCGGTTAGGACCGGTATAAGGTTGAAGGTTTGAAATATATACCCTATCTTCCTGCATCTAAGCCAAGCCATGGATTTTGACGGGATCCTCGATAAATCTATTCCATCTATAAATATGTCGCCCTTAGTTGGGCGGTCTATGCCTCCGACCATGTTGAAAAGCGTCGTCTTACCTGAACCCGAAGGACCCATAACGGACAAGTATTCTCCACGCGGTATCTCAAGGTTTATTCCACGTAGGGCGTGGACAACTTCGCCCCTAAGGTAGTAGTCTTTGTGAACATCAACGACTTTAACCGCCGGAACCATCTTCTCCATAAGCCATCTCACTTCTTAATCATTTCTTCTTAATTTTAATTCACTGGATACTTATATTTTTAATGCTTAAATATCCATTTTGCCCGCTTCATCAATAGGGCGATAAGAAACGTTTCTTGCATAAGAAAAGTCAGAGGAAACTAGCCGTTCAGAATTAAGAGAGACTTAATAAGAAAGCCTATGGTTTCCCTACCGCGGGATGATTTGGGAGCAGGGGGATAGTGAGCAACCAGCCGATGAAACCCTAGAAGCGAGAATACTCCGTCTTTAGCCGTGGAAAACATCAATCTTCCGCTTGAAATGTTAAAAATTTGCGTATTTTTCGGGAAGCGCTGTTTTTCGGCATTCTTTTATATAATATGTGGATGTATGCGTAAATGATGATAAAGATTATTTATGGATTTCTTTATGGTTTTTCGGGTGTTAATCTTGAGCTTATGGAAGCACATTCATGAGTTGGCGAGTAAAGAATTAGATCTCATAAAGAGGAAAAAACAGGCGCTGGACGATTTACTCTCCTCTGGAAGAATCTCACAATCAACATATGAGCATCTAAACGGTGAGATAAACGAGGCATTAACCAGCGTGGAGAAATATATTGAAACCGTAGTCTGCAAAATGGAATCTAGAGCCCAAGATCTAGAGAAGCAGATAGGGACCCTGGAGATATTTCTTGCTAATACTGAAATGCTTCATGTTACAGGCGAGATTGATGATGAAACATATGAGAAGCAGATGAAGGCAATAAACCTTGGTCTTGAAGCGGCGAAGCATGAGCTAAGCGAAATAAAAAGCGTCCTGGAGGGGCCTAAACCTGCCGAGCCTGCTGAGGAAACAGTATGCGAGCATGAAAAGGAGAAAACTGAAACACCGGCTGAAGAAACGACTACGGAGGAGACACCCGGGGTATTTTAGATATCAGAGAGAAGATTTAAAGAAAAACCTAGACCTTTTTTCTCTTTAATATTTTAGCGGCTAAATTTTTGCCTTCTCATACTCTCGATATTTTCTCACAACCTCATGGAGTTTAGGTGCTTCAAAGAGCCTCCTCTTCGTTATGTCGTTAGCGGCCGCCATATACATTTCACTTATGATGGCCTTAAGCTGCGGGTCCAGTTTTGGCGGAGACGACTTGCAGAGTCCCCTCCAATCTTTCAAGCCAGCTGCCTCAGATTTCCTTTTTGCCTCCACAACATCCTTATACCACTCGGTTTTTCTATAGAATTGTCTGGCAACCTCCTTGCTGACATGTACTCCATCATATGTGAAGCGGCACTCATCCAGCGTGCCAACTACATCCGCAATCATAAGTCTCCTCTCATGATCAAATGCCAGCTCGATCTTCCCATCCTCATTTATTAATCCGGCTTCCGAAGCCGCTTCGGTTATTACATCGTCGGTTTTAAGAAGCATACTTTTTATCTCATCCACCTCATGATCTGTTAGGCCAGCTATCTTCTTCGCCTCACTCCAAGTGATATATCGATCTTTCTCCTCGAGCTTTGTGCTGACGTCGAGGATTGGCTTAGAAAGTTTCTCACCGGGCTTGGGATAATGATCCAAGTCTAGGTCTTCAATTGTAATTAAGCCCTGCTCAAGCCTTCTAAAGATCGATGAGCCTTCAGGTAGGCCGTTTCGATATATGATTTCAAGCGGTATTAGGTAGTTCTTCAGGTTTGATGTGAACATGCTGTAGTCATATTTTAACCCGGCTTCATCCCAATAGGCTCTTGGCCTATAAACATTGACTAAATTAAATTCCATCACGTTTGTTGGTTGATCCAGCTCATCGAACCGTAGAATATTCCCGTTTCCATCCACTAGGCCCCTATAGTGCGTTTTAATCCCTCTTTCCTCAAGCTTCTCGAAGAAGAATGCGCCCATGAGGCATAGCGCTTCACCCTTAGAGGGTATATGATCCGGCATTTCACCCCAATCAAATACTGAGTAGCGGTTTGAAAAGTGGAATCTACCTATCCCCATTGTTTCTTTAGCCGGCGCCTTAACGATCTCTAAGTCCTTCACGCTGCCCAATCTCAGATTCCTCTCTAAATATTCCTAACCGCCTTATCGGCTTCCTCAATTTCCATCTTTTTTGAACTTTGATATTTAAGGATGTTTTCGGATAGTTGGGGGCTATCTAACGCTAGGATCTTCGCCGCGGCTATTGCCGCGCCCTCAGGCTCAATGGTTACAACTGAGCCTATGCCGCTTGGAACCCTTAATGAGGAATATATGTCTGCGCCGCTGAATTTCTCGGAGTATGGTGGACATGCTATAACCGGTTTCTGCGTGTTCGCATCCACAAATGCGCTTAGTGCATTGGATCTTCCAGCAACTGTTATGAAAACCACCTTATCATTCTCGTATTCTTTCAATATTTCTAGGACTTTCTCCGGGGTCTTGTGGGCGGATGCAACTCGAAATTCATACTCAACACCTAGGGTGTTTAGGTATTTAGCTATTTCCCGGGAGAAATCGAGATCTGCCTTTGAGCCCATTAAAATCACAACTTTATCATTCATTTTAACATTCTCCCTTTGAGATTAGTTGCTTAGCGGTAAGGACACAATATTGTTTGTTCTACCTGACTTATATATGGCCATTATAACCTCAAGGGATTTTCGGCCCTCAACTCCGTCGACAGCCGGCTTCCTATTTTCAAGGATTGCCTCAGCGAAGTCTTTTATTAAAGCTGCATGGTTGGTTGCCGGAACGAGCTCAGGCTTAGCCCATGATTTCAATCCCTCCTTCCCGGCTTCTGAAACCATGTCCTCCCCGCCAATTATGGACCATCTTTTCAGACTCTCGCCTTCAATTATGGCTGTTCCCCTTGATCCATGTATTTCAAGCCTGGTTGGCAGCCCAGGGTAGATCGCTGTGCTTCCCTGTATTATCCCTATGGCGCCGTTCTCAAATCTTATTATTGCAGCGGCGAGATCCTCAACTTCTATTCTGTGAGCGAATGTATCCATTTGACCCCAGAGAAACTTTGGGGAGCCCATGATCCATAATAGGAGATCTATTGTATGAATTGCTTGATTTATCAGCACGCCTCCGCCTTCAGTTGACCAGCGTCCTCTCCACGCGCTGTTTTCATAGTATTCCTTGCCTCTGAACCATTCAACCACAGCCTCACCTAGGATTAGACGCCCGAATATTCCTTCGTCTACGGCTTCCTTAACCTTCTTGATGGTTGGGTCAAATCGCGATTGGAGGTTCACTCCAAGTTTTACCCCTTTTCTCTCAGCTTCCCTAATGATTTCATCCGCTTCTTTGAGGCTTATCGCCATAGGCTTATCGATTAGAACATGTTTATTGGCTTCTATTGCGTCTAAAGCCATAGGATAATGCTGATAGTGCGGCGTGCTTATTATGACGGCGTCTATTGGCGCCTCCGTGAGCATCCTTCTGTAATCTGTGTACCATTGTTTTACGCCCCATTTTAACGCGAATTCCCTTGCTCTTTCTTCCCTCCGGCTTGCAACGGCCGTTAGCTCGACTATGCCGCTGTTAGCTATCAGCGCTAATCCACTTGCGCAAAAGTTGGCGCCAACGCCTGTTCCAATTATGCCGAACCTAACTTTTCCAGCCATAAAGGCTGCACCCAGCCTGAAAATATTTAATATTACATCATGATATTTTCCTATATAAAATAGGGTTTTCTCCTCATCACAGCCTCAATAAACAGATTCTTTAAATATTCATCGCTCACGCCCCGCCTCATGGGCTCCAGAAGGTCTACTAGGTTATCGTTCCTGAATAGGCATGGTTTAAGCCTCCCATCAGATGTGAGGCGGATTCTATTACAGTGAAGGCAGAATTCAGTATTATGCATAGGCTTGACGACCTCAACCTCGACTCCATTGTCAAGAATATACTTTTTCCTATGCTGCATCCGCCTAACAATTATTTTTGAGGCTTTCTCCATAAGCTCTTTTTCGAGGCTGCTTAGATCAGCGTGATACTGCTCATAAAAGATTTCGTTGCCGAACTTCTCAAGCTCAATTATTTGAAGAATTATGCTGTGGCTTCCCGCAAAATCTATCAGTTCGCCTACTTCATCATCGTTTACGTTTTTAAGCAGCACCACGTTTGCTTTAACCGGGTTTAAGCCCACCTTAACAGCTCTAATTATGCCATCAATAACGTTTTTATGGGCATTTATGCCTGTGATAAACCTAAACCTTTCAGGTTTCAGTGTATCTAGGCTGACGTTAACCCTTGAAAGTCCGGCTTCCTTTAATTGCTCAGCGTATTGAGCTAAGAGGAAACCGTTTGTTGTCATGGAAACATCTTTTATGCCGGATATGCTGCTTATCCCACGTGTTATGTCAATTATGTCGCTGCGCAGTAGGGGTTCACCGCCTGTTAACTTAACGCTATCAACACCTAAGGAAGCAGCTAACCTAACTATTCGCTCAATTTCTCCAGCTGACATCTCAACCCCGTAATTCGAAGCTTGACCTTCACGGTGGCAATAGATGCAGCTGAAATTGCATCTTTGGGTAACTGACACCCTTATGTTTTCAACAGCCCTTCCAAAGGGATCCTTAATCGTCAAATTAGCTTTCTCCTTCTAAGGAAAGGGGTGAAACAAGCATTTATCTTTTACCAGAAGCAGAAAAGCAACATAAAATTTAATTTATTCCTTGAGCAAAGAATTGTTGGGCCCGTGGCCTAGTCAGGATAGGGCATCGGCCTCCTAAGCCGAGGGTCAGGGGTTCAATTCCCCTCGGGCCCGCCACACAATTTTCTTCCTCATTTTTAGTTATATTTTTAGAATCGGAGCCTTGATGAAGCTTAATTTCTTCTTTAAACTCTCGGCAATGCCACGCCGCAAAATACGCATTTAAACATGCGACTTTGAGAATGGAGAATGGTTTTGGCGAGAATAGGGAGAATAAATGTTATATTGGAATTTTCTAGAAGAATCTTTATGGTGAGGGAAATTGTCGAAAGGAGCCTTCAGTTTTCTTTTCATTTTAGGCTTCATTCTTTTCATAGTAGGTCTCGCATTTCATTATTGGCTTTTGGGCTTAGCTGCCTTCAGCTTCCTCTTAATGGTGGCTGCTGTTGGAGGGGCTCTCTACTTTGGAGTGATAAGGGCTGAAGAGGTTATGGAGAATTGGTCCATCTTAATTGAAGATGGGAGGGGAAGGGGAAATGAGGTTTTAGATGGCACTTTAAGGTTCCTGAGGGATGCTGAGGTTCAGAATGTATCGGTTGAAAAGAGGATGGAGATCATATATCCGGAGCTTCGAAGGGCGACTGAAAACTTTCATAAAAGAGGAGTGCCTGTGCTGCTCCATTGTGATGGTAACATAAATTTGCTCATGAATGGGATAATAGAAGCCGGCATAGATGCTGTTCAACCTTTAGAACCTACAGCTGGGATGAAACTTCGCGATGTGAAGGCGAAATATGGTGAGGAAATATGTCTTATAAGAAATATTGATGTTGCATATACGCTTACAAGCGGAACAGCGGGTCAGGTTATAAGGGAAGTTAAGAAAGCCATTAATGAAGCTGCATACGGCGGGGATACATACTAGGGTCGGGACACATTATACATGATTCTGTTTCACCGCAAAATTTCATGATAATGCTTAAAGCCGCAGAAAAGTATGGAGAATATCCGATTCCCAGAGCTGCCGAAAAATACGATTAATCTATGGGTCGATGTAAAATATAATGGTGTTCAAGATGATAAATAAAGAGGATTGGAATGAGGTGAAAGATGTCTTCAAGGCTTGGTGGGAGGGAAGCCTAGATAAACCCATACTGCAGATTTTCGCACCGAAAAACGATTATTGGAGGGAAACCGTAGACATATGGGTTTTCCTCAGGCACTATCCTAATGTAGATAAGGCGATAGATACGCTTCTATCGCAGTTTAGAGAGGTCTGCTTTCTCGGAGAGGCTTATCCTAACGCTTGGATAAATTTAGGACCAGGCTTCCTATCCGCCTGTTTAGGGGCAGATGTGAAATTTAACCCAGAGATCGATACAGCCTGGTTTGAAGGCAGAATGAAACTAGAGGAAATTAAAAAAGTTGAGTTTGACACGCAAAATGAATGGTGGAGATATCTTATTAAATGTACAAGGACCGCTTTAGAAAGATGCCGAAAAGAGGCTGTTGTAGGGCTCACCGACCTGCTTGACCCGATTACGGTTCTCGGGCTGCTTAGGGGAAACTTTCCAACGGATATGATAAGAGATGTTTTCCTTAACTGGAGCAGCCTGGTTGAAGCCGTAAGGAGAGTTGAGGAAATCTGGTTTCAATCTTACGAAGAGCTCTGCGGATTGATAAATAACCCGGAAAATGGATTCTCCACATGGGCAGGTCTCTGGAGCGACAGGAGACACTATGTGCTTCAATGCGACACCATCGTCTACTTGTCCCCCAGAGTATTTGATCAGCTGGTTTACCCTTACATAGTTAAAGCATGCAAAACTATTGAAAGAACAATATGGCATTTAGACGGACCATTAGAGCTGAAACACTTGGAAAAACTGCTTGACATCCCTGAATTGGACGGTATACAATGGGTTCCCGGCGCGGGCAATCCTGATGGAGGGGAAGAGATATGGGCGCCATTGTACAGGAAAATACAGGAGAGAGGAAAGCTTCTTCAAATATTTGTTCAACCCCAAAGGGTGCTGCACATACTTAACAAAATATCCCCTAAAGGCGTGGCGATCCAAACTACATGCGCTTCATATAAGGAGGCAAGGGAGCTTATTGATAGATTTAAGGCTGCCTACGGCTGATGGGAAGAGAAAAATTTAATTTGGGAGAGGAAACGCCATGCATATTAATTTAAGAACACCTATCTCGGAAAATGATATACGCAGACTGAGGGTTGGCGACATAATCTATTTAACCGGAACTTTAATCACAGCACGGGATCTAGCTCATAAAAGAATCTGCCAGTATCTAAGGGAATCTAGGGAACTGCCCTTTAACTTTGACGGTTTGGCGCTCTTCCACTGCGGACCGCTGGT
Source organism: Candidatus Bathyarchaeota archaeon (assembly GCA_018396555.1). GTDB lineage: Archaea > Thermoproteota > Bathyarchaeia > Bathyarchaeales > DTEX01 > DTEX01. The sequence continues at coordinate 17,184 of JAGTQL010000030.1, forward strand.
TAAAAAAGTGAATGATCAATGGACTGTGGTTTCGGCTGGACCAACAACAAGCATGCGTATGGAGCCCTTCGAGCATGAAATCATAGAGAAGCTCGGTGTTAGACTTGTAATAGGTAAGGGCGGCATGGGGGAGAAGACCAAAATGGCGATGGTGAAGAATGGATCAGCATACGGGGTATTCACTGGCGGAGCCGCTGCTTTAGCATCAAAATATATTAGAAGGGTGCTGGGCGTTGAATGGATGGATCTGGGGATGCCTGAAGCCGCATGGACTTTTGAGGTTGAAAAATTCGGCCCGCTTGTGATCGCCATAGACTCTCATGGGGGAGATCTCTTTGAAAAAACCATTAAATATGCTGAAGATAGAAAAGCACAGATATTCAGGAATCTGACTGGAGGCAAATTATAGAACGCCCTTCTTCTTAAGTATGAAAAGCATAAGCGCAAATAACACCCCAGAATACATTAGCAAAGTTAGAAGTGGAGCCAGGAAGGCGATAACTGACGCAGCGAGTAAGCATGGCAATACGTATTCAGCGCTTACATGTCCTCCAGATATAACCATCTTATAAATCAATTCAGCTAGATACTTGAAAGGCTGAAAAATTGGGTCAACATCTTCTACTGTTCTCTTAATCTCCCTCAGAAGCGGCGAGTAAGTGTAAAGGTCCGGTATATTGAACCCCCATGCATTCAATTTATCTGCGACAGATTCACCAGATGCCAGGCTTAAATAATAACATAGTGTAACGGAATCCTCGATCTTCTCACCATTTATAATTTTAAAGAATCTCGCATAATAATCTAAGCCGCGGTTCTCAGCCAATCTGCTAACAACATAATATGCGGCAGCATACAGGGTATTAAAGTCCCTGGGGGTAGTGCTCGGGGTCCATCCCGCCAAGAAACCGAAGTTCCCGCTAAGCATTCCCTCCAAATCTTTAACGCTTTTCTCAATGCTTTCCTCAATCATGCCTGCGCCAGCATAGCCTAATTTCTCAGCGATCTTTATGCTGACATACTGCGCTATTCCCTCATGGAACCATAGAAGGTTTTGCGGCGATACGCCGGCCCTCCAGAGGAAATGATGAATAAGCTCATGTAATGCTACAACTTCCAGGTAGCCCTCCACATACCGGGTGAACATGAAATTTATATGTATGTCACCCATGCTTTTGCCTGAGAAGGGCACGTATCCCCCGATGGACATTAAGGAATTAAAGTCTGGGATAAAAAATCTCACGATCAGATTATCAGCCGAACCATTAAACCTGAGGGTTACATTGAAAAGGTTGACCAGAGTTTCATATGAGGCATTATATAATCCTAGAATGCTTTGAGCATAAGATTCGTAGCGCTTAACAGTTTCAAACCTGAAAATGCCGCTCTCAAGAGAAACCATCTCCGCCTTTTTGTTAGGTGCGCTAAAACCTATCTGTATGCGCAGAAGATTCTCAGATGAGGGCAAATTTTCAAAAAAGGCGAATGTGGAGTTTAAGTATCTGGGGCCGTATGAGCCGCTAGCCCCCAAAGCCAAAGCCTCATTCCGGTTTATCCTAAAAGCCGATGGAAAAATAACCGATGCTTTAAATATGCTACCCCTGCTGAAACCTATCTGCGGCGAATAGAACATTCCATTAGGCTCAATTATTATGGCAGCCCTTGAAAAATTAAATTCCACAACCATCTCAAATTGAGAACCCTCAGAGAAAAAGTTGAAACTTAAAATATTATAGAAGTAGTATTCTGCGCCCACATATTTCTCAGGCTCTTCCAAAGACCATTCATAGACGCGCCCACTAACAGTATAGTTTAGCCATTCAGAAAATCTTGGAACAAACATCCATGAAGATCCATTCTCCATATCGCTCTTGTAGACGATTCTAACTTGCGTGAAACCATCCTCATCAACAATAAACCAGTAATCAATGTATCCCTGAGGCTCCGGGCTGGAGAAAACCATCGTAAACGATGAATATGGACCCAACGTTAATAGGAGGCAAAATGCAGAAACTAAAATAAGACCCTTAAGTTTAAGATCGAAACTCTTGACAATCATTCCACTTTGCCTTCAAGGATACTATTCTGAAGCGAGAAAAATATTAATGTTACTCATATCCCGCACCGCAGAATATAGGCATATTAGTTATCTTTATATGGAGCTAAGCAGAAAGTTTATATCGGGAAAAATGTAAACAACATTTTGCAGAAACTTCCCAAACATGCACCCCTCCAACGCAAGGTTGGCGGGGGAAGGGTGAAAGTGAGAGAAAAATCACTCTCACAATGAGCACCATGCATAGATCCAAACCGTTAAACGGGTGCTGAACCCGAGTAAGCCCGGCACGCCGACGCCGTCTGGTGGATAGCTCGGCTTGAACGCTGAGGAAGGGCGCGGCAAGCTGCGATAAGCCCCGGGTAGGCGCATGCAGCCTTCGATCCGGGGATTCCCGAATGGGACTTCCCATCGTAGAGTTAATGCTCTGCGATGCTCCCAAGTAGGGAGTGGAAACCCCCCGAACGGAAACATCTTATTAGGGGGAGGAAGAGAAACCAACAGGGATCCCCTAAGTAGCGGCGAGCGAAAGGGGGAGAGTCTAAACTGAACCTTGTGGGGAAACCCATGGGGGATGTGGCGTAGTGGGCCCGGTCGCCTCCTCCTTGGCGAAGCTGAAGTGGCCTGGAATGGTCCGCCGTAGAGGGTGAAA
>JAGTQL010000030.1:19903-20282 GCA_018396555.1 Candidatus Bathyarchaeota archaeon
TAAGCCGAGTGGAGCTGGACCGGTGTCCCGGAGTACCATACCCCGGTTTGGGTATGGGAAACTGGGAGCCATCAACTTCCAAGACTAAATACGTTTCAAGACCGATAGCGAACAAGTACGGTGACGGAAAGCTGAAAAGCACCCCGGAAGGGGGGTGAAAAGAGCTTGAAACCAGACGGTTACACGAACGTGTGCAGCCTGAAAGGGCAGATCCCTCCCAAAGTTGAACGCGGCGACGCGGGATACGAGGGAGGGGGACCAGGGTTGCACGTTCCGTCTAGAAATCAGATGAGGAGCAACCTAAGCCGAAACCGACAGCCCATAGCGGATTGAAGACTATGCTGAATGATGCCTTAACGCATCTTTTTAGCTCCGCACC
>JAGTQL010000112.1 GCA_018396555.1 Candidatus Bathyarchaeota archaeon
CAGATGGAGTACTGTATTAGGGGCAAAGCCGTAATGTTCATTGAGGGCTTAGGTGAAAAAGAAATACATGAAGGAACATTCACCTATGTTCCTAAAGGCGTAAAACACAGCATAGTGAAAGTCGTCGAACCATTCGCGGTCCTAACGGTTTTTGTGCCACCGCTCTTCTAAAAACAGAAAATTGTTAGATAAAGGCTTAGATGCGAGGCAGCTAAGTTCTGGACGCTGAGGCCCTCTCCCTTCTGGCTCTTTCTTCTTGCCCATAATACGCCGTCCACTTAAGTTTCCGCGGATCACGCCCCAAAACTAGAAAGTTTTTTCTGCACTTACTTGAGCAGAACCACAATATTGTCCCGTCGTTATTCACATACATTATTCCGGTTCCCTGGTTAAACTCGTGACCGCAAAAGGAGCAGCGGCGAGGTTTAGGCATTTCTCCTCAAATCCCCCGAGGTTCTTTGATTATACGGCAGCGGAAGTTTCATTCATTCTACTTTATTTTTCTAGCTTCTCTCTCCGTCTCCCTCAGCATCAGTATGTCGCCTAGCCTAATGGGTCCCTTAACGTTCCTAGTTATTATTCGACCTTTATCCGGCCCCTCAAGCACTCGAACCCTAACCTGCTCTATTTCGCCGGTTACCCCAGTTCGCCCTATAACCTGAATTACCTCAGCGGGTGTTGGAGCGCCCTCCTCAATTGTTCTCTCTTCCCTAGTTTCTTTAGTTTCTCTTCTGCTCAAATTGCTTAGCCTCCCTTAATCTTTTGAATCCTAGTTATGATTTCCCTTATGAGGTCGGCAGCCTCACCGGCCTCAATTATGCATACCGACGCGGCTGGAACCTCTATTCCGACCGCTGAACCCAGCTTAGTTTTACTTGGCACATATGCATACGGTATTTTACGTTCATCGCAGAGTAGCGGGAGATGCGCAACAACCTCCGGTGGGTCGACATCCTCAGCTATTACAACCAGTTTAGCGATTCCTCTCTCCACAGCCTTCGTTGTCTCATTTGTTCCCTTACGTATTTTGCCGGTTCTAGTAGCTATCTGCACAGCTTCGTAAGTGGCGTTCACAACTTCACTCGGTACCTCAAATTTAACATAGAACGGTTTTGGCATATTCATCACTCAACCTCATCAACACACGTCTCGGTTTCATATGTTTATCCCTAAACTATAAACAATTTCCCTATATACATTATGGTTAAACCTTATATAAAAGTTAATTAAATCCGCTTTCTGAAGTAATATCGGTGAGCTGCTCAGCTCAGTAATAAGCACATAAAACAGTAACTTCAAACTGAATTTGCATGTTGAACCTGGAAATAAGCGTTCCCCTAATTTTCAACCGCCGGTATTACGTAGGGGCCTTCTGGCACAACGGCGATTCTGGGGTTTCTGCCGGCAATGCGATATGCTTGTTCAAGGGCTTCTTCAGAGCTTGAGGAAGGGATCATATGCATCTCCTCGATTAAACTATGTTTTATATTTTTTGTTACGAGAATAACATTCGTTTTCTTCAGTATCTGCGCTAATATTTGAGCCTCCCATTGATCCTTAATCGGTTCCTCCCGCCTTATTCTTTCCAATGTTTCTTCAGGATTTTTTGCTTCAGCTATAAGCTGATAAAAGTTTTCATGCCCTCTGCCTATTCCATCTATGCATTCGGCGAAAATCACTATTACGCCTCCCTCCCTGACGATTAACTCGCCTGTTGCCATGCCCTTAACAGCCTGATATAGATCTCTATCCAATGGATAGCCGCCGTTACTTGTTATCACTATGTCAGCCCTAGATGGAGACTTAACCTTCACATGCGCATCTAGGAATTTAACGCCCTCTAAATGGGCCTTGAAAATGTCTCCGGCGAATACCCCGGTAATCTTATGATTTCTATCAATCACAACATTTACTAAATATGCATGCTTAATCATCTTCGCAGCTTCAACCATATCCTCATGTATCGGGTTTCCGCTGAGAACACCGTAGCGTGAAAGCGGATGCATAATCATTTTGAAGCTATGATTATGGAATATGGATTCTTTCCCCGCAACACCCGGCAGAATCGCTTTTCTCCCACCGCTGTATCCGGCGAAGAAATGCGGCTCAATAAGCCCTGTAAGCACGACAAGATCCGATTCAACTATAAGCCTATTCACGTAAACTGCTGTTCTAAAGGATGTTTCACCAAGGTAAATGATGCTCTTTTCATCTTCAGCATCATGATTTATAACCTCAACCTCATCAAGGGTTTCTTTACCTAGAAATTCCTTAAGCTCATCTTCTGAGGCTGATTTATGAAGCCCGTAAGCCACCAAAATTTTCAATTCATCTGCTCTCCGACCGACTTTTTTAATAGCCTCAATTACTGGCGGTATCAAAATCTTATTTGGCGTCGCCCGCGTGTAGTCACTTACAATAACAGTTATCCTGGTTTTTCTAGAAGCAGTCAAGGATAGCGGCTCATCACCTATAGGCGCATTCAACGAGTTTCTAATGGCCTCAGCTTCATTGATCAATGGGTCAAAATCGGCGGATTTTAAAATAGCTATTACATTTCTATCCGGCAAATCTACATCAACTATGCCTTTACCATATGGTACGCTGATGATCATTGGGTGCTCACGCGCTAAACAAATTGATTCGCCGATTTCGCTGCTCTTTTGGAAAAGGAAAGATATTAACGTTGTTGAATCGCTGAGAACCCCCTGATGACGTCGGCAATTATGTCCGCGATTTTAGCAAAAGTTTTCAAGTTAGTTTTTATTGTGAAATCAAAATCTGTTGGATCCACGGAATCCTTTTTGAAGAACCTTTGAACTATGCTATTTCGATCTCTATCGCTTCTTTCAACATCATCTCTTGCCTCATCGATCGGTATGCCCCTTCTGCTGGCAACATGCCTAACTCTCTCCTCAATAGATGCGTTCAGAAATATCTTTATCAAGTCTTCTCTATCGAGCAAGAAGAAGGCCGATCTGCCCTCAACTATTATGTTGTCTCTCTGCAGGATCTCCTCAAGCTTATTTTTTATGATCATGTCTACATCGACTTCGCCGGATCTGCTTAGAACATCAAAATCCTTTATAGCCGTAAGGATTCTGCTCGTATTCACTATTTCCAAGTTGAATTTTCCGGAGAGTATTTCAGCAACCTCGGTGCATCCCGAGCCCAGATAGCCGCATAAAGCAATTTTCATTTTCTTCACAACCTATTTAATGCCTCAAATTATAATGTTTGGGACGTTTATATAATAATTTTGCATTAAAAATCTACCTGTGCGTGAAGACCGCCACAATTTTTCCATAAACCTTTTCAATTCTGGCAAAGCCGAACCGTTCAAACTGCACAATTTTATCCGGAAAAACGCTTCTGAAGTTATCTTCAACTAAACCGTTTACCAAGGAGTTATCAGGCATAACGATCTCGCATGGTAATCCGCTGTTCTCCGGAATCCAGTGGATTAGATGCGCGCCGATTTTTCTAGCTTCACCGTACGCTTCGCTGTGGAAACTTGAGACCACATGGTCTTCGCAGACATTTTCAATCTTGATGTTAAATAGCTCCATGAGGCGCACTATAAAGTTTGGCTTAAGCATCTTAGCATCTTGACCAGATATTAGAAAACGCGCTTCACCG
>JAGTQL010000114.1:0-2963 GCA_018396555.1 Candidatus Bathyarchaeota archaeon
TAAAGCTGGGCGGCCGTGGTCTAGCCTGGTTAAGATGTCTGCCTGCCACGCAGAAGGTCCCGGGTTCGAATCCCGGCGGCCGCACCAAGAAGCTATAAAGGGTATCGGTCCTACTCAGAGACTAATCTAGGCCGGATAACACTTAGTAATCCCGTAATAGATCAGATGAACATTTAAGTTGAACAATAATATCTTCCATTATTTGATTAAGCTTTTAACATAATAAGTTCTTAGTGAGCACTGATCATGAAAGATTCATAAGTATAGTCAACTTTATATTAAGCAAAGATAGCACATGAGATCCTAAAAGCCTATGGGCCTTCGGTTCTATCTCGGTGTATAGGAGGTAGCCGAGCTCTAATTTGTCCAGCTCCCTGAGCTCGGCGGTGCCTTCTCGGATCTCTGCTAGGAGCTCGTTTAGGAGCTGCCACTTCTCTCCGTCCGTCAGATGCCGATAGCGCCTCCCTAGAGGAAGTTATTATGGAAAAAGCACCACCTCAGATTGACAAGAGCGCGCCAATACCGCTGATTTCAAATCTACTGCACTTCCTACCCGCAATTCTAGTAACGAGGAAAGGCAAGATAATTGGCATAATAACAAAAGCAGACCCTAATTGGCATAATAATCATGTAAAGCAAAGCCTATAGTATTAGGCTTTGCTTTAAGAAAGTTTTATTTCTTAATTCGTTTATCAATAAGTCGGGGGGTTAAGGGTGTCTGTAGATTACCATGTTCATACATTCTTTTCCGGTGATGCTAGGGGGAGAATCCTAGAGTATGTAAAAATTGCATTAATCAAAAAACTGGAAGATGTTGGAATATCAGATCATTTCATTCCCGGAAGAATGATAGGAAGGCTTGATGAACCGCCGGTATACAAGAAATTATCAGACTATGTGAAAAAAATAAACGAAGCTAAAAGGAAAATAAAAAGTGCTATTGGGCTTAAGGTTGGCGTTGAAGTAGACTTTATCCCTGGACTTGAAAACGAAATTAAGAATGTATTAAAAGGTCTTATCTTTGATTATATCATAGGATCTGTACATTTTATAGAAGAATGGCCGTTTGATCATCCCAAATACATTTTGGAGTATCAGAAATGGGATCCTGTAAAGCTATACGAGAAGTATTTTATGGTTGTTCAAGTCTGCGCAAAATCAAAAATATTTGATGTTATAGGGCACCCGGATTTAATTAAGAAGTTTGGATATAAACCGAAAACCGACATCACCGATCTATATGTGGCGACGGCGAAAGTTTTTAAGGAGAACGATGTGTGTATCGAAGTTAATACAAGCGGGCTACGGCATCCTTGTAGGGAAATATACCCTAATAAGCGATTTTTAAAAATGTGCTATGAAGAAGGAGTCCAGATAACCCTTGGATCAGATGCCCATACACCGGAATCCGTAGGAATGGATTTTGATAAGGCTTTAGATCTAATAAAAAAAGTGGGCTATAGGCACATTACAATTTTTAATGGTAGAAGAAAACAGTTAAAAGAAGTATAATGTAAAACCATACCTCTCCATGATTCCCCCGGTTGTTCTACGATAAACGCGAGTGCATCTCGCCGTGGTAAAAGATGTGTGACAATGCCTGGTGGAACAACTATGGAAGCCATTTATGATCTAAAAGAAGCTATATCAGACAAGCCCTAATGAGGTGCTATAAAATAAGCAACAGAAAAGTGTCAAAAGATTATTAAAGATGAAATAATTAGTGATATATGCTGAAGGCTCATTTCAGCATTCACGAAAATCTCACTCAATATTTTTAGAATCCTCAATTTCTACTCGGTTATGGAAGCATGTTCTCTGCCCGGTGTGACATGCGTTTCCCTTCTGCTCCACTAGGAAAAGCAATGCGTCATAATCACAATCCGCCAAAATTTCCTTTACTTTCTGAATGTTTCCGGAGGTTTCGCCCTTCATCCAAAGTTTATTTCTAGATCTGCTCCAGTAATGGGCATAACCCGTCTCCATAGTCTTTTTTAAGGCTTCAAGGCTCGTGTAGGCAAGCATCAGAACCTCTTGGGTTTTTATGTCTTGCACTATCACAGGGATTAAGCCGTTACATTTTTGAAAATCTAACCGTTGAACTTCAATTTTTTTAATATTCAAGCCGAACCTTAATCCCCTTGTCGTTTAAAAAACTCTTAATAAACTGTATTGTGTATTTGTTGTAGTGGAATATTGAGGCAGCTAAAGCGGCATCAGCTTTCCCCTTAGAAAATACTTCCAGAAAATGTTCAGGACGGCCTGCCCCTCCGCTTGCGATAACGGGGATGCCCACTTTTTCGGAAACCCTTCTGGTCAATTCCACATCAAACCCTTCTTCCGTGCCGTCTCTATCCACAGAAGTGAGTAGAATTTCCCCCGCACCGAGTTCCTCAACTTTTGCCGCCCATTTTATGACATCTAAACCCGTGGGTTCACGCCCGCCATAGGTGCATACTTCAAACCAGCATCTTCCCTCCCTCGTTTTAAAGATGAACCTTCCCTCTTTCTCCTCATATCGTCTTTTAGCATCTATGGCGACGACGACACATTGTTTTCCAAAGGTTTCTGCTAGCTTTGTAATTAGGTTGGGTTGCTCAACTGCCGCCGTGTTAATCGATACCTTATCAGCGCCGCTGCATAGGATTGTTCTCGCATCTAGAGGGCTGCGGATTCCACCGCCAACTGTGAGGGGAATGTCTATTTCAGCGGCGACACTCTCAACGACATTCTTCAATATTTTCCGTTTTTTGGGCGAGGCTGTTATGTCAAGGAAAACTAGTTCGTCGGCGCCTTCTTCAGAGTATCTTCTAGCGAATTCTACGGGGTCTCCCGCGTCTTTCAGGTCTAGGAAATGTATGCCCTTAACCACCCTTCCATGATCGACGTCTAAGCATGGTATAATCCTTTTAGTCAGAGGTATCACTCTATCATCCCCTTAGCGATTTTTAAAGCGTCCCTTA
>JAGTQL010000114.1:2990-3431 GCA_018396555.1 Candidatus Bathyarchaeota archaeon
TACCAATCACCACACCGTAAACGCCTACACTTTTCAAAAGCGCCAAATCATTTAAACTACTTATTCCGCCAGCCGCTATCACCTTTGCCTCCTTATAAGTACAAGCCCTTCTTACAATGTTAACGCTTACCCCTTTAAGGGTTCCATCCCTGTCTACCGAGGTTAGCAGGAAGGTTTTAGCTTTAAGTTTTAAGAACCTTTGTATGGCGCCCTCCACATCGAGTTCGACTGTTTCCCTCCACCCTTCAATCATTATTTTACCATTTTCCCCCTCATAGTCCAAAGCTATGATGATGCGGTTGCCGAACTTCTCCACCAGTCTTTCTAAAAGCTTCGGCTTTCTGAAAGCCATTGTCCCAATAATAATCTTGTCTACTCCTATGCCAAGAAATCTTTCAGCTTTTTCCTTGCTTCTTATTCCTCCTCCAACGTGCACCGGTA
>JAGTQL010000031.1 GCA_018396555.1 Candidatus Bathyarchaeota archaeon
TCTGAGGCTTTAGTAATTATGGTGGAGGCACCTACTGTCTTTTCTGTTCCAATTTGAACTTGTGGTTTTGAAAGCACCTTGGACTTCCTTATGCCCACATGACGTATGGGCGTTATCTTTTTAGTTTCATTATAGATATCTGAGGCTATCTTACCTAGTACGGCTTCCTGTACGAACTGGTCAAAGCTGAGCGCCTGGGCTTTTTCCTCAATAATTCTCTTCATTATCGCCCGTATTTCTATCTCCTGAGATGTCTTTATCCTGGTATTTGTGAAGGCGCATGCAGCAATCCTTAACTTGTAATTATCTTTCGTGACCACATCGAATATTCCGTCCACGCGAGTTGTCCTCCTCCTGACTAGGCTCCTGAGGTAATCACGTGAATATTCATGTCCCTTAAATATTGTTAAAGCTTTTTTACCATCTACCCCGATAACTTGGAAGTAAGTCTTCAAGTATTGATGGGCGAAATCCTCCGTTATATCGTAAAGTGTTGACTCAATAACCCTGCCTATGATCTTCTGCGGGTCATCAGCTGGTACAGATCCTATTTCAACGCTTCCAAAGTATGGCGGTGTCACTACGGTGTACCATTTTTTGCTACGCCACTTATCCCTAACTCTAGTGCTGTTCGACACTTCTCAACACCACTGCAACCCAAATTAATTGTGGAGTAATATTAAAGGTTTGCTGAGGCAGAGACCTACATCTTTATATTAATCCCTATTTTGAATAAATTCATGGTTTTTAAAAGGCGCTGGTGCTATGAATGATCGATGTTAAGCTGATAAGGGAAAATCCGGATCTTATTAGGGAAAATATCAGTAGAAGGAACGATCCGGAAAAACTTAGAATCCTGGAGGAGTTTATAGAGGTTGATAGGCAGTGGCGGTTAATGCAAACAGAATTAAATAATCTAAGGAAGAAACGAAATCAACTAAGCCTTGAAATTGCTCAAAGAAAGAAGACGGAGGAAGATGTGGTTCAGATGCTAGTGGAAGCTGAAAGGCTGCAGAATAAAATAAGAGAGATGGAGGATATTACAGAAGAGTATAGGCGAAAATCTATAGGCATTCTCATGCGTATACCAAACCTGTTGCACGAATCGGTTCCTTATGGTCGCGATGAGAACGATAATGTTGAAATAAGGCGATGGGGTTCACCGCCAAAGTTTGATTTTAAACCCAAGGGGCATTTAGAGATAGCTCTTGATTTGGGGCTTGTTGATGAGGAGAGAGCGAATAAGGTTGCAGGGTCAGGCTTCTATTATTTGAAGGAGGAGCTTGTCCTATTAGATCTTGCAATAGAGAGGTTTGCCATAGACTTTCTTAGAAAACGTGGGTATATATTGATTGAGCCTCCTTTCATGCTTCGCAGAAAGCCTTATGAGGGCTGCGTTGACATCGCAGATTTCGAGTCCGTCATGTATAAGATTGAGAATGAGGATATATATCTCATTGCCACAAGCGAGCATCCTATAGCAGCAATGTATATGAATGAGGTTCTCGACAAGAAAGATCTGCCGCTGAAGTTTGTTGGGATAAGCACCAACTTTAGGCGGGAAGTTGGAACGCATGGCAAATATACTAAGGGCTTCTTCAGAATGCATCAATTTAACAAGGTTGAGCAATTTGTTTTCTGCTTGCCGAATCAGTCCTGGGAGGTTCATGAGGAGCTCCAATGGAATTGCGAGCAAATGTACCAAATGCTTGGATTACACTATCGGGTGGTTAATGTCTGCACTGGTGATATAGGCTCTATCGCAGCCAAAAAATACGATACGGAAGTTTGGATGGTGGATGGGAAATTTAGGGAGATAGGTTCAAACTCAAACTGTACAGATTACCAAGCGAGAAGATTGAACATAAAATATCGAGAGGGAACCGGGAAGCCGCCTAAAGGTTTTGTGCATACATTAAACAGCACGGCTTTAGCGACCAGTCGAACGATGATAGCTATTTTGGAGCATTACCAGCAGAAGGATGGATCAGTCATGATACCGGAAGTTTTAAGACCATATATGAATGGTATTGAAAGGTTAGAGAGGGAAAAATAGATGGCGTGATTGGGATGAACCCAGAAATTGTAGGTATAGGAGAAGTTCTCGTAGACTTTGTCTCCACGGAGCCCGTCTCTTACATTGAAGCTTTAACCTTTAAAAAATGCTTTGGCGGCGCGCCAATGAACACTCTTGTTGGAGTTACTAGACTGGGTTCCACCGCTGGGGCCATAACTGTTGTTGGCGACGATCCCTTTGGTCAGTTTCTATTGAGGGAACTGAAAAATAATGGTGTTGATGTTTCACGAGTAAGGATTAAAAAGAATGCGAGAACAACATTGGCTTTTGTGGCCAATAAGCCTGAAACCGGAGAACGTACATTCATATTCTATCGAACACCCTGGGTTAGGGGGACTTCGGTAGACGCCTTATCTTCGAAAGACGTTGATTACGGATATATTTCTTCCTCAAGGATTCTGCACGTTTCAGGATTCGCCCTTTCTGGAAATCCATCTAGGAGGGCTATATTCTCAGCCATAATTCATGCTAGGAAGGAAGGGGTTAAAATATCGTTTGACCCAACTTTAAGGCTTGATGTTTGGAGATCTGAGAATGCAATAAGAAGGATATATAGGAAAGTTCTTAAATTATCGAATATAGCAACATTTTCACGCGAAGAATCGGAGTTCATGTTCGGTGCCCAGAATCCGGACGAGGCTGCTGATAAGGCTCTAAAACATGGGGTTGAAGTTGTCGGGATAAAGCTGGGTGAAAGAGGATCTCTTGTGAAAACCAGTGATGGAGAACGTATTTACATGCCCGCATTTAAAGTTAAAGCCGTGGATACAACTGGAGCTGGGGATGGATGGAACGCTGGTTTACTGGTTGGGTTGCTGAAAGGTTGGGATTTGGAGAAATGCGTCACGGTGGCTAATGCTGTTGGAGCTTTAGTAGTTACGAAGCATGGTGCAATAACAGCTCTGCCATATAAGGATGAACTAAATGATTTCCTTAATGATCAGGGCTTAAGCGTCAGAATCTAAAAATAAAATAATTATGAGATGAAAAAGCCTGGAGATCTAAGAATTCACTCGAAGAATATTTTGGCTTCATCATATAACTGTGAATCAACCTGCTTAGTTTTGCCAGTGGCTTCGGATAGTGGAACGGCAACTATATTGCCAGCCTTTAATGCAACCATCATGCCGAATTTTCCTTCCTTAACCAGGTCGACTGCCGCTAGTCCGTATCTTGTGGATATTAGTCTATCTAAAGCCGTCGGCGACCCGCCCCTTATTGTATGAGCCGGCGTAACGGATCTTGTTTCAACCCCTATCGCCTTCTCAATCTCCTTAGCTAAGAAATCGCCTATGCCTCCTAGGTATACATGGCCAAATTGGTCAACCTTCATGTCCTTTGTTACCAGTCCCTTATAGCCTTTAATTAGTGCCCCCTCTGCTATAACGATAACTATGGCTTTCTGTCCGCTTTCAATTTTCCTCTTCACAAAGTTTGCCACATCTTCTATGCTGAACGGCTCTTCAGGAATTAAAATTAGGTCTGCTCCAGCTGCAAGCCCGGAGTATAAGGCTATCCATCCGGCATGTCTGCCCATAACCTCAACTACGAACACTCTTTCATGAGCATCCGCCGTGGCCTTAATGTTCTCTATTTGATGCATGGCTTCATTTATTGCTGTGTCGAAGCCTATTGTGAACTCTGTTCCCGGCACATCATAATCTATTGTTTTAGGAATTCCAACAACATTTAATCCGGCATCGCTGAGGGCTTTAGCAACGCTTAATGTGTCATCCCCGCCAATCGCTATTAAAGCGTCGAGTCCTAGATTCTTAAAGTTTTCAGATATCTTGTTTATTCCATCCGGCTGCTTCAGCGGATTAGTCCTAGAGGTCTTAATTACTGTTCCACCCCTAGAAATTATATCTTTAATATTCTCATACTTTAACGGTATGGCATCACCTTCCAGCATGCCAGCCCAACCGCGCCTAACACCTAGAACCTCGAAGCCGTATTTCTCGCATTTTTTTACTACAGCCCTTATTGCAGCGTTTAGTCCCGGGGCGTCTCCACCGCCCGTTAGAACACCAACTCTCATGGTTTAAACGCTCCTTTAACATCAATCCTATAGGGTAAACGATATCTTTAAAGAAAAACTTTTCGCTAAGGTTCCCATATAATTTGAAGGTATTAATAGTTTTTAAATAGGTTAATTTTTAATTATTGTTTTGTTTGTGAGATGAGAAGTAGCATGGTCAAATACATATTTGTCACAGGCGGGGTATTAAGCTCTGTTGGTAAAGGTATCGTTACATCTTCTGTGGGTAAAATGCTCCAGTTTAGGGGCTTCTCGGTTACGGCGATTAAAATGGATCCCTATGTAAACGTTGACGCTGGAACAATGAATCCATATGTCCATGGTGAAGTTTTTGTCACCGAGGATGGTGGCGAAACGGATTTGGATCTAGGTTGGTATGAAAGGTTTCTCGACATTAACCTATCTAAGGAGAACAATATTACAACGGGGCAAGTGTATCAGGCTGTTATTGAAAAGGAGAGGAGAGGCGATTTTCTCGGGAAGTGTGTGCAAATAATTCCGCATGTAACTGATGAAATCAAATTTAGAATACGCTCGGCCGCTGAAAAATCCGGAGCTGATGTTGTTTTAACAGAATGCGGAGGAACAGTAGGCGACATAGAGGGCTTGCCTTTTCTGGAAGCAATTCGGCAGATGCGTCTTGAAGAGGGCTACGAAAACACGCTCTATATGCATGTGGCCCTAGTGCCTATACTTGATGTAACATCGGAGATGAAAACAAAACCTCTGCAGCATAGCGTGAATGAGCTGCGCCGAATAGGTATCCAGCCGGACATAATCGTTGCCAGATGCGCAAAGATGATTAATAGAGATGTTCTCGATAAAATATCGCTTTTTGGAACCATACCTAAGGAGGCTGTCTTCTGCTCCTATAACGTGTCAACTATATATAAAGTGCCTTTAATCCTGGAAGAGCAGGGGATGGGTGACTACATGTGCAGACGTTTAGGTTTAACATTCAATTACCTTAACATCGATGAGATGGAAAGGTGGAAAAAGTTTGTTGAATCCATTGAAAATTGCAAACACGCCGTAAGGATAGCTCTCGTTGGAAAATATGCGGGCTTAGCTGACAGCTACGTCAGCATGAATGAGGCGTTAAGGCATGCTGGCACGGCATGTGACGCTCAGGTTTTGATAGATTATATTGAGGCTGAAGCGTTTGAGGAGAATCCAAAAAAAATTAGTGATCTGAAATATTACGATGGCATATTTATTCCCTATGGCTTTGGGCCACGGGGCAGTCTGGGAAAGATTATGGCAATTCGGTTTGCAAGAGAGCATAACATTCCATTTCTGGGGATATGTTATGGTTTTCAGCTGGCAGTTGTTGAGTTTGCAAGAAACATCTGTGGGTTGGAGGGTGCAAACAGCACGGAGATAGATGAAAACACGCAGCATCCGGTGATTGATTTAATGCCTGAGCAGCATTGGATGACATATAAAGGTGCCACGATGCGTCTAGGTGCTCATAAAATAGTCGTGAAGGAAGGCACATTAGCCCATAAACTTTATGGCGCAGTGGAGATTTACGAGAGGCATAGGCATAGATACGAAGTTAATCCTGAATACATAGATACTTTTGAGAAACATGGGCTAGTTTTCTCGGGAAAAAGCCCTGATGGTAGGCGTATGGAAATTCTGGAGTTACCTGACAAGTTTTTCTTCTTCGCATCGCAGTTCCATGGGGAGTTCAAGAGTAGGCCTGGAAGGCCTGATCCGGAGTATTACGGTTTCATCAAATCGTGCCTTGACAGAAAGCAGGATAAGGAGAAACAGGAATTCTGAGAGCAAAAGTTAATTAGTTAGAAATCTTTTTCTATAATTTGGTGCAATGGTCTTGAGCAGTAGAAGAGAAAGGCGTAGGCAAAGATCTGCGCCGGCGCCGGCTACTAGTGCTGGACTATTAAGATTTTTTGAAGAGGAGAGTTTAGGGGTAAAGATTAAGCCTAGAACATTAATAATATTGACCTTAGCTTTTCTTACAATCTGCATAATAATCCAGTTTGCATCAATATGAACTATGGCTGGCGCGTTCTTCGCATCTCTTCATGTAAAACCTCTATTCTCTGGACGTGATTAAGGTTTATGAATATTTCACTTCGTTCTTCCCTACTCACCACCTGCGGTATAGGCTGAGCTATTGTTGATCTGAGAACTGTTGCTACAGCTTCGGATAGCCATATACCAGGGGGTTCAATCGTAACGGCGACTAATTTTCCCTCAAATCCGTAGGACGTGTCCATCACGACATGTATTCTTTTTCCTACATGCCTTTCAAGCATATGAAATATCGTTATGGGCGGAGATTTCTCTGACATGTCTTTTCAATAGAATTTAAGCGTTTAAGGAATAAGAGCCTTTCGCAGTTCCAAAGGCGTTTTTTGCCTCTAAAATAGAGTTTATGTATTTTCCTTCAGCTATACTTTTTCTTACTCCTTTGAAATTTCCCAAAAAGCCTTATGGAAAAAGACATGAAGGTGTTAAATTTTTCAATGACGCTAATATATCGGCCATCCTTTATAGGTAAGGGTATCAGCTTTAAATATTCCACGTAACAAAAAATTAACGTTCAATGGGCTTAACAATCCGTTCCATACCAATTTCCTTCAGGAGCAACATCGATTTAGCGGTTAAACATTACTCCTCCCTATTTAAGCTTCCCTCTTATAGGGGGACAATTACTTGCCTGTTTGCCGGAGCCCTACTTTTAGGCTTCGCTGGTAATGCCCCACTGAACCCTTCCGTATCATGGTTCATCGGCAGCTTCTCCCTTGGATTATGCTCTTTCGCAGTGAGCCTACTCATGGAATATCTCTCAACCAGATTGCTGCTTAGGAAAGATGTTATTTTAAATCTTAGAAGATGCATGTTTCTATCCTTCCTATCTAACATGCTTCTCTTCATCCTTATTTTAATAGCTCATGCGCTCCTATTCTACTTTTTCAGCGTAGACCTATTTTTTAAGGCAGCTTCCCTAGGTTTCTTCGCAGATCTAACATTACGGTTTCTGGTCATATTCACAATATCATTCTCCGATCCTCTGAAAAAATTTCTCTCAGGTTTTCTTCAGCCTTCAGCATTATTTACCCTAGTCTCTCTTGTTCAGATGAGAAATTTCCATGTGCATTACGCGTTTTACCCTCTGCTAGCCTTGGCTTTTTCCATGCTAGGCGTCTGGCTCTTTAGAAAGAGCCTGGATAGTATTGGGATGAAAACCTTCGGTGTTCCTTCGCTTAAACTTTTCAGGGCCTTTCTTGCTGATTGGGCTGAAAACTTTGGGCAACCTTTTGAGGAGATATTGGAGCAGATCGGTGAGGAACGTGATATAAGTATTTCGTTATTAATGTTCAGGGGCGAACGTGACAATAAGTTAAAGGCAATCCTTGTAGTCCCAAATTTACATCCCGGACCCTTTAAAAATATAGGCAGCAGCCCGCTTCCAGGATTAATACAGGAACTGCTGGAGAAAGAAGTGAAATGCGTAGTTTCTGTTCCGCATGGCATTTCAGGTCATGAGCTCGATCTAGCCTCGCAAGAGCAAAATAGAAAAGTGTTGGAGAGTTTAAGCAAAGCATTAATGGAGGAAGCCAGCGTTTTCTCCGATAATGCATCCCCTTTTCTTATGATTGAAAGGAACGGGGCGAAGGTTGGCTGCCAGGTTTTCGGGGAATGCGTGCTTTTAACTTTAACCTTAGCCCCTGAAACAATGGAGGATCTGCCCTTGGAACTAAATGACATTATAATGCGGGAAGCGGAGAAAATGGGTTTTCCCTGGGTAATCGCTATTGATGCCCATAACAGCATTAATGGCCCCTTCGATTTGGAGAAGGCCACGCTGCTGATTGGGGAGGCGGCTGTATCCGCGCTGAAAGAAGCTGCGCGCCTAAAGGGTAAAATGGGTGCTGTGAGGGTTGGCGCTGGGAAATTTGTTCCTGAAGACCTAGGTCTCGAGGATGGGATGGGTCCTGGAGGCATAACCGTGATTTTGGCTGAGGCTGGCGGGGAAAGAACCGCCTATGTGACCATAGATGGTAATAATATGGTTTCCGATCTCCGTGGTAAGATACTTTCAGACTTAAGGGGTGTGGGCGTAGATTGCGGCGAGGTTTTCACAACCGACACGCATATAGTTAACGCTGTTGTGTTAGCAGATAGGGGTTACCATCCAGTAGGCGAGGTTGTAGATCATGATAAGATAATCGAGTATACGAGACGGGCTACCTTGGAGGCTAGGAAGAACATGGATGAGGTTATGGTGGTATGGCGCAAGGTGCTTGTTCCGAAGGTAAAAGTTGTAGGGGAAAAGCAGATCAGCGAGCTTAGTTTATTAACCGATAGAGTCGCGAAGAAAGCTAGGTTAAGTTCACTAATCTTCGTTTTTCTAGGTTTCGCATTTATAGTTCTATCCATGCTGTTATAGAGGGCATATTGCGTAATTGCGTATGCTGTTCCCTCTTTGCATTTCAGGTTATTTCAGATCGCAATCTGTTTGCTAATGCAGTGAAACAGCAAAAAGGGAAAGTATTATATCAAAGTTCTTAAAATAAGAACATGAAAGAATAAACAGCAAAGGAGTAGAAATCATCTATGGCTGAAGAAAGTCAGGTGATGATCGGAAAAAAGCCCGTTATGAACTATGTGGTTGCTTGTCTAACAGCATTTAACTCCGGCGCCAAGAGAGTTGTAGTCAAGGCTAGAGGCAGATCCATAAGCAGAGCCGTGGATGTCGTTGAGCTACTACGCCGCGCCTTTCTCAAGGACCTTAACATAGAGAAAATTGAGATAGGCACCCAAGAGATGTCAAGTCCAGACCGGCCGAAAACTAATGTTTCAACGATAGAAATCTCGCTGGCGAAGAAAGAGTAGACGGCGAAGAACCCTTCTTTATTTTTTATTTTTTGAATATATTTTTATCAATTGAGACTAGAGATTTTTATTATTCTTCCATTTCGAAGCCTGAAGGTCTCTTTGTTAAGAGGACTATTACTGTCTTATTTTTTGTATGAAGTTCCACCCGTTCATCGAATCGCTTTCTAGCGTCCGCCGCTAAAACCGCCACATGTCTCCCAATTTGATCTTCTGAAATGGCGTCGGCGTTCTCATCCCAGAGTACCAGGGTGACTTCGCCTGTGTGATTTTTAATTTCCACACGTCTAACCTTCCCTTCGCAGCCATCCTCCCTTCTAAATGTAATTATCGGATAGGCTTGTTTCACGATTCCGATGATGCTGACATTTCTCTCGTTGCCAGCGATTTTACCTGCTTTCTCCGTGAAGGATATTAGAGGCGGATAGTCCTCCTCTCTCAATTCTTCCGGCTCCATTTCTATTTCACCTTTAGATCCGACATTTAACTCTAATTTTCCACCGGCTCTACGTTTCACTGAAGCGTGACGTAGTCTAACCAGTCTGTCCAATATGCGCTCTGGCTCCGAGGCTAGGGCCTTTTCATCCCATAGAATTACTTTAGCAATCCCTGTTCTGTCGGCTATATGAATGCTTCTTTTGGCACCCTCGCCCCCATTTTGACGTATGAACTTTTTAATTTGAGAGACATTTATCACCCGACCTGTGATGGTCACATCGTTTAAGCCGGAAATTAGGTCTTTAATCTGCATCTCACGCCTAAAGGAGGTTTCTCTTGCGGTAACACCAAGTTCAACAGCTAAGGATAAAGCAGCGCTCTCGCGGGTTAAGAAGCCTCTGGCTTTCTTCTCTTTTAACTCAATCATTTTTAAAACTTCTTCATATGTCAATTCAGGTTTAGCTGAAAGAATCTTCCGGATAATTTCTTCAAGCATCATTTCAGGCACTAACGAATTACAAAAGCAAACAATAATATTAAAGCTTACCTAATTGCTTCTGGTACATGCAAAAAGGATATTGCGGCAAGAGGGTGAAGCATTGTTTAAGATCAGGAAAATTGATGAGGGCACCTTTTTAAAGGTTCCAAACCCGTGCAGACGCCGCCTTTATTGGCAAACGTTGGGAGAATCCGATTCCTCCTTGCTTATGGAGAGTGGAGAGGAGGAAAAGATGCGCTGGCTTAAGAGGGTGCTGAGAGAGTTTGGAAGCTGCGTTAAAGTAGCCTGCCTTGATGATGCTGCGATAGGATTTATGCAGTATGCTCCGGCAGTATATTTTCCACGCGTAAGGGAGTATGCTTCGGGTCCGCCGAATGAGGGCGCTGCGTTCATAGCGTGTCTTTACATACTAGATGGAAATCGGAGGGGAAAGGGCTTTGGAACCCTTATGCTTAAAAACTTGATAGAGGAATTAAAAGAAAAGGGATTTATGGCCATTGAAACCTTTGCGAAAATTAGCTCTGAAAACAATCCCTCCGGACCATTAAATTTCTATTTAAAGAATGACTTCAAAATAGTAAATAGGAAGGATGATTTCCCCCTTGTCCGCCTTAATCTTAAATAGCGAGTTGGCGCCTTCAGAATGGTTGAGGCTAAGCGATTTCGTGGAAAAATTATTTGAGTGAGTTTATATAAATTAGTTGTTGGTGGGAATAATATGGCCGGGTTTCCGTCTCTCGCGCTGTTAGGCTTAATATTGATCATTTTAGGTTTTATATTAACATTTATCGCAGCTATGATGATGCTTTTGTCAGGCGTGCGGGCTCACGGAAAAGTTGGTGGAGGCGGATTGATCATGATCGGTCCGATTCCGATAATTTTTGGGACTGATAGAGAGTCGGTGAAAATTCTGCTGGTTCTTTCAATAATATTGATTGTGGTGGCGCTTGTGTTCATGCTTGTTTTAAGTCAGGCATTACTGGCCCGCTAAAAATTTGAGGGGATGGAAAATTGAGCGTTAAGATATGTGAACTATGCGGTAAGAGAAATGCAAGATATATCTGTCAGGAATGCGGCAAAGCCGTATGTGAGCGTTGCATAGAACCATATACATGGCTATGTCTTGAATGCTACGGAAAAACCGAGGTATCTGCCAGATTAGGTGCGGAGACGGAGGGAAGGGAGGTTCTTCAATCTTCATTCATAAAATTGTTCATTATAGGCTTCATGCTAATGTTCATCGGGATGATAATTTTATTTTTGGCCGCCCTACTTACGGGGCTAAAGGATTCTCTCAGCTTTATCTTTCTGATCGGCCCTATTCCAATAATTCTTGGTTCCGGCCAGTATTCGCTTCTGCTGATCATACTCGCTACGGTCTTAACCATCATATGCTTGGCGGCCTTTATTTTCGTTAGTAGGCGTAGAATTGGATGAGGGCGCATTGGGAGTTTTGCCTACGTCAAGGTTCTCAAAGATTTTTATGTCCGGCTCCTCAAGTTTGCCCCCAACTGGAAATGGCCTCTTAAGTGAGTAAACGTATGGTATGGCTATGTCAACTTTATCGCTTGCCTGTACAGCCTTAATTATTCTCTTCGTGAGCTCATACATTATTCTAGGCCTCTCAGTAGCCAAGGTCATGAATCTTAACCTCATGAAAACCCCATACCAGTCTGATACATCCGCGCGAATGTAGGGTTCCTGCCCAGTTGCTTTGATAATGTCAGCGGTAACTTCCCTAGCCGCGTTAAGAAGTATTCTTTCAGCCTCGTCCCAGTCTGAATCAAAAGTTATCCTCAGAACGAACTCGTCAAGTATATATGCTGGTCCAGATGTTCCCTCGCCCTTCTCGAACCTCTTCCGGAAGAGCTCAATTAGTCTCTCCTGCTCTTTTGGCGTGTAATTTATGATCAGCGTGCTGAATAGCAGGGCGTTAGGTATCAATATGGTTCTGTTCGCCGGCTCTTCGCTTCCAACGCTTCCGCCTACCTGATTAAGCACGGTGTAAAGCGGCGAAACAGCTATCACATCGCCGACTAAGCCGTATGAGGGTAGCTGAACTCTATCGCCGACGCTGAATGGGCGGATGATTGATATGAGAAGCCACCCAGCTAATCCACTCACAGGTCCCTGCAGTGACCATCCTAGGAACATTCCTCCGAAAGCTGCAAAGAGTGTTCCAAGCGCTCCAAGCGAAAACCAATCGCTTAGGATGGCGATTATGCCGATTAAAATAAGTGCCGCCTTTATTACCCCAATGATCATGGTTACTTCGCCCTCTTTTGCTCCAGCCTTTAACATGGCTGATCGGATTATCAGCGATGTCAGAATGTAGATGATCGTAAGACCGGCTGATACGAGAACGGCGTAAATGAACCTTGCAGCGCGGCCATGCGTTAGCTCCTCGAGAATCGCTTCGCCCCCGAATAAATAATACCAGATCCCTAAAACGAAAGCAAGGACTATGAACACCCAGATGCTTTTCTTCCACATAATGACCGCACCATAATGGATGAGCGGCATCTAATATTTGACTTTTTCTAATACTTTTCTAATTGATTTTTTCTTGCAGCTTGAAAAGAGAACTCGACTAATCGAGCGTATTCACCACTAAACTTTGCCTTTATTTTATTCCAGCTTTCCTCGGCTTCACTTAGGGAGCCTTGACCGAGCAACTTGCAGATGCGGCTCAGATCCTTCAGAAAAATCCCTATCTCGCCCCAGTAGCATGCTGACTCAGCTTTTTCAGCAGCTTGTAAAGCATCCCTCATCTTTCCTAGGCATATAAATGTGAGGCTGACTTTGCAGTAGCTCCATGCGGCTTCAAAGTATTCTCGGCAACGCAGATACGCATCTGCGGCTTTAGTATAGTAATCTACGGCATATTCTAGATTGCCTATTTTTCGGTAGCAATCTCCCGCATCTCTGCAGAGCCCCCCTGCAAGAAGAGTTCTGCCGCTTTCTGAAGCATTTTTGGCTGCGTGCGAATATATAATTGCGGCCTTCTCCATATCGCCGCTGCTCACAAGATAGTCGCCGAAGACTTTAAGTGCGTGAATGAGTTCGCTGTCTCTTCTAGGCTCTCCCTCATTGATTGCTGCGTAATGTTCCCATATCTTTGAGCTACATAACCTTGCCATCTCATGGTCTCCGCCTTCTTGGAAAGCCTCCGCAGCCCTGACGGATAATATGATTGCCCTTGGGGAACCTCTAGCCTTCTCGGCTGCCAGCATACAGCATTCTCCGGTTTTTATGGCGAAAACCCTCTTGTTAGGCTCATCATTAATTGCCCCGAAATGTATCATAAGGTATCGGAAGAAGCGCGATGCATCCTCATAATTGCCTATTCTAAGGGCGTTCTCGGCGAGTTTGATTATGTCGGATGTTGTGTAATCGCTGGGCTTCAATATTAATCGTTTCAATATTTGAAACTAAACCCTATAAATGTTTGGGGGTACGCCTCTTCTTCTGAGGCTTTTCAGACTATTTAAATTTTACAAGAGAAATCTGGAGAAAGCATTGGGTGCTGAAACGCTATTTAAGGATTCGCTTAAAAAATTTAAGGGGTTTGAGAGTTTAAGTTTCTCATTTTTCGCAAATTTTATTTTTAAAGATGCTTTCTTAAATTTTTGGTGAGAATGTTGGGTTTTGGCGGCTTTAGGTTTGTAAAAGAGATGTTTATGCTGAATGGGAAGAAGGCCATCATTACGGGTGCTGGCGGGGGCATTGGCGGCGCTATAGCCTTCGGCCTCGCCGAGTTCGGCGCTGACGTTGCATTATTCGATTTGAATATTAAGGGCATAGAGAACCTTAAAGAGACTTTGGAGGGGAGTTTTTCAGTTAAGGTTTTAGCCATACCTGTGGATGTGTGCGACCGCAAGCGGGTTGAAGATGCTGTTAATATCGCTGTTGAAAGCTTCGGCCATGTTGATATATTAGTGAATTGCCACGGCGTTGGGCAGTGGGTCCCGTTTGAAGAGATTGATGAGAAGGACTGGGATAGGATGATAAATGTCAATTTAAAGGGTGTTGCCCTTATGTGCCAAGCTGTTGGACGGTGCATGATAAAGAGGAGATATGGTAAAATCATAAACATAGCTTCGATGTCTGGCAGAGCCGTGAATAGGCCTCAGCCTCAAGCCCACTATAACGCTTCAAAGGCAGGTGTAATTATGTTAACTAAAAGCCTTGCCGCCGAATGGGCAAAATATAATGTAAATGTTAACAGTGTTAGCCCAGGATATACGTTAACGCCGCTAGTTAATAAACTGCTAAATTCACGGCCTGAATACGCAAACTATTGGAAGGCGCTAATACCTTTAGGAAGGTTCGCTGAACCCGTAGACATTGTTGGAGCCGTAATATTTCTGGCCTCTGACGCCGCGAATTATATAACTGGACATGACCTAGTGGTGGATGGCGGCTACACTATATGTTGAGGTCTCTACATGTCAAAGAGACGTGGCAACTTAAGGTCTGTCTTTTGAATAGTCAACGGGTTTTAAGCTTCTCACTTCACCGATAAAGGACCGAAGGATGCCTAAAACATCTGAAAACACCCGTTCTCCCAATAGACTGAAAAACCATCCATCCCCCACTATAGAAACCTTAAGTTGCCATGTCTTGTCAAAGAATAAAAAGCCCTAAATGTAACCTTCCAAAAGAGAACATAGAAAGGCCTAAATGGGTTATCCGAACGCAAAAGTGGCGGGCCCGGAGGGAGTTGAACCCTCGACTTCAGGCTTTCTTCAAGCGATTTTTTGGTTCCGAAGGCTTGCGCGGTGAATTATGCTATATTATGCCCACTGCGCCCTGTCCTGGCTAGGCCACGGGCCCAACAGTATACTTTGTTATAAGGTGCACTAAAGGATTTTGTAGCATTAGAGGGTTTCTCGCCTTTTCAATCTCTTATTCTAATTATTTTCGGCAATTTGCCTACTAGGCCAACCTGCCCGTTTCGAATTATTATCGCGCCCCTAACGCCTCTTATGTTTTTTGCCCGCTCCAGCCCTTTAAGGATCGATCGCACAGCGTCTAAGCCTACTATTGCATTGCATATTGATGTTGCAGCCGCATCCGCCGTTGCTGCATTCTCAGCAACAACTGTTACTGAATCAGCTTCTCCGAAACTTACGACCCGATCGGTTTTACCCGTACTTGTGGCTATGCCTATCGGTGAGTCGTCATTGGTTATTAGAAGGCCGATTTTTCCAGATAGTTTTCTCTCGCTTGTTATGATCGATATTGGGATATCTTCCATGGTGGACGCTGAGATTTCACCTCCATCCTCAACTATTGCGATGTTTGAGCCCATTCTAAGCAGGGCTTCTAAACCGAAATCGGCGATGGCCCCTGCAACAGAGGCCATAGGGCCCACATTCGCCATCTTTGAGGCGTAAGCCATCTTTCTGATGATTTGCGGAGCCTCCGGCTCGACCTCTAAGGGTTCTAGGGCGTAGAGGATTTGCGGGTTCTTTTTAATGTAGTCTGAAAGATCCTTTATGTGCCGCTTCATCTCCTCAGCAGACGCTAATATGGCGCCTTTCCTATCGCATTTTATATGCACCTTTGAGTTTCCAAGGATGAATCCATACTCGTAAATCGCCATATCCCCAATCTTCTTTTTTGCCATCATCATCTTCACGGCATGTTTATCGCTTTAACCGGGCATGCTGCTACACATATTCCGCATGCCACGCATTTTTCCTCGATGAGCTCGAGCGTCCAATCTTCCCTAAATCTTAGGGCTCTTGTTGGACAAGGCGATATGCAGGCGCCGCATGCCACGCATTTCTCCCAGTCTATTCTTAAGGTCTCGATGAATTCCTGAGCTTGTACTCCTGATTCTCTAAAGAGGTTCAGTATTTCTTCAAGTTTTTCTCCGCTTGCCGGTATTGAAATTATAAGTTCGCCTTTCTGAGCGTTTATTCTAGCCTCAAGAATATTGATCGGTATGCCGGTTTTGAGAACGATGCTGGATAGGATGGGCTTCTCGACAACGCCATGTGAGTATATGAGCTTGACCCTCATAAAGCGGTTCTCCCCCCAACGATTTTTCTTGAAATGTCGTCCGTCGTTAATATGCCGATAACATTGTTCATTCTGTCCACAACCGGGACGCCGGATATGTTATGCTGCGCCATTCTACGCACAACGACATCTATGGATTCATTCTCGAAGGCGACGATAACTTTCCTAGTCATTATTTCCTCTAGTCTCCTTTTATCTTGGGCTATAGCCCTAGCCAGATCCCACGAGGTAACTATTCCGGCAAGTTTATCTTCCTCATCGACGACTGGCAAGTGATCTATACCCTTTTCAACAAGTTTTGACGCAACTTCCTTGATGTCATCGCTTGGCTTAGCGGTTATGACATTTCTACTCATTATGTCGCCAACCCGCAGCTCCCTGCCCTTTACCTTTAATGGCTTAGGTTTCCCATGTCTTGGAAGGGGTTCTATGGGCCTTGTTAGGAAGAACGTTCCCTCCAGAATCCATTTTTTAAGGGTTTCAGCTATTTCTCTTGCCATCTTATAGCTTGATAGCGATGATGATGGAATATCCCTATCGCCAATAGTAACCTTCCCAGATCTGAGCTCAGCGTATGAAACCCTTTTTATCACAGGCCTTAAGTCAGGTCTGACCGCTATGCCGTAATCCCTTATGTCGACATATATTTCATCGTCTTTCAGCGCCGCCGTTCTGGTAACCCTCATATTTATGATGGGTATCGGTATGCCTATGCCAAGATATAGGGTTGTTCCATACCTGTAGAATGATGCACCGCGTAGATATCGACTGTTCATCTGCTTTAGGTCTCCCTTAACCATGAGAGTGCCGAAACCCGATGTGGGGTTATGCTGCGTTCCTTCACCGATTATGTAGCCTATACCGCCGCCTAGAAAGATTCTGGTTCCGAAACCAATGGTTTCATAGTTAGGGTCTTTACATAGAGGATTTAGTTGCCCAGCGCCTGAAAAGGTTATGTTTCCATAGTTCGGCAGCAGCGTGCCCATATAAGTGTACAGAACCCTGTCGGAGCTATTTGCGGCAGCGTCATATTTTTGATAGCAGTTTCTCGGATTGACAAGCATTGCCTGGTTTAAATCATCAATAGTTATTACTGTCTCAATATGCCGCCTAGGGTAGCAGTCGGTTCCGTAAGATTCAGCCCTTAAATCAATCTCTCTGCCGGAAACCAGATCCTCTATGACGTGTCCGCCTCCATATTCAAAACCCTTAGTTTCACTCATTGAGGCTGCTCCCAAATAACCGTCCACAGCAGCAAGCCCCTTATATACCGGAACATCATTTAGCCAGCATCTCGTCATCTTTATCGGCGGATCAGAATGCCCGAAATTCAAGAATACGCCGGAGCTGCACATTGCCCCAAAGGTTCCGGACGTGACGACATCAACCTCCTTGGCGGCAACCTCAAGCCCGCTGCTCTCCACAAGATTAATCATCTCTTCAGCTGTTAGTACAACGGCATCTCCACGCTTTATTTTCTCATTGATTTCATCAATTGACCTTATTTCCTCGTCTTTCTCGGACAATTATGCACCTCCAAAATTTATTTTCAGCATCTCTATTTTGAATTGTGGATTTGAGGTTTAGGCGGAGGTCTTATTCCTCCATATATTCTTTTATATATTTTCATTCAATGTTCATTCACAATAATATATATTTTTCTCCCCATCTTCATGTCCGCTCTAGTTAAGTTAAAATATTGAGGATGCTAAAGGTCTTCATATGATGGAAAATTTGCTGAGCATGCTTCCGGATTTAACTAAGAGCTTTATATCTCTATTTATAATAGTTGATCCCTTTGGCAATATACCGATATTTATAGGCTTGACGGAGGGGATCAGCGGCGATTCCAGAAGAAGAATATTTCATACAGCTACGATTACAGGGTTCATCCTGCTTTTGGCATTTGCTCTCGCTGGAGGAGAGATACTTAGCTTTTTTGGGATAACTCTGCAGAGTTTTATGATAGCCGGCGGGATTCTCTTGCTTATAATTGCTGTGAGGATTCTAGTAATAGGTGGATGGGAAGAAAGATCCAGATCACCAGAAAGCATAGGCGTCGTTCCAATAGCAGTTCCGCTGCTTGTGGGTCCAGGAGCTATAACGACCACAATAATTAACCTTGAAACATACGGGATTTTAACCACTATAATATCCGTGGTGCTTATGTTTATAATAGTCTGGTTGACGCTGAGGTTTATTGAGCCAATTTATAGGGTGCTTGGAAGAAGCGGCTCAATAGTGATCGCCAGACTCATGGCGCTCCTAATAGCGGCTATAGCTGTTCAATTCATCATAGAGGGGTTAGAAAATCTCCCTATGGAAGCTCCCTAAACTCCTATTTATTTTCCTAAGTTCCCTATATATGTCCGCCACATTCGGCTCTCTAATCCTGCTCAGTAATGTTCCAGCCGCTATCAATGTTGTACCCATAACATCCGATACAATCGGCTCTGGAAAAACTATTAGAGCCACACCGGCAGTAATTAGCTTTGATCCTAAGCTGCTCTTTTCATCATTAAATAAGCGTTTCACGGGCTTAATTGCACTGGAAACATCACTTATCGCGTTAAAGGCTTCCCTATATGTTTGGCCGATAATTCTGATGTCTTTAATTATTTCCTTAGCTTCCTCAGGGCTCATGTTAGCTGCCACAGCTAAAGGGTCTTTCTTCCATCGTATTTTAAGGTTTGCTAATATGTAGAGGTATATTTATGTGTGAACGTTTTTCAAAGGTCAAGTATGAATTTCACAATAGCCCCCTCGGGCTTTTTCTCAATCTCCATGCGATGGTAGGTTACTGCTTTTATCCCGACTTTTTGCTTATGCCTCTCCGGATCGAATGGTTCGCCGTAGATTTTAGCCTTAAGTTTTAATCCGCCGCATCCTTTTCTCTCCATCTCTAATATTTTGAATTTTGAGTACAGCATGTTTTCAACCTCAAACCTTACTAGAAGTTCTTCAAGCCAATTGTAGAGTAGGGATTGTTCATCTTCACCCTCAACTTCAACTTCTTCCTCAATAACATGCTTCACATCAGACGTGCTTGTCATAGTCTCAAACATTGCTAAGGCGGCGTTCTCGAATGCTTCATTAAGATCTCTGCCGTAAGCAGCTATGTAGGCGTCCGCCATATGCTCCAGGAACTCAAACCTTGTCTTACCTCTTTCCATAGGTGTGATCCCTTTAGGGCTTATACAATAGTGCATATTCTAACTTACAATAATAGTTTTACGGATGCATATTCAATTAATCTGGGGAGGAATGA
>JAGTQL010000113.1 GCA_018396555.1 Candidatus Bathyarchaeota archaeon
TGGAAGGAGATCCATGTACCGTCTCCTTAATATGAGCGATACTATTCTAGAGGAGGAGAGTTTCTAAGGTATGTGCCAGTAGAAGGATCGAATAATGGCTTACGTTTTGTTATTTCTGCTGATTCCTTTTACAATCAAGTTTTAATAGACTTTGGTATTAAGCCGTTGAAAATGATTCCAGGTGAGATGTCAGTAACCATACGAGAAATACAATCTGCAGAGATTGGATCTATGTCTGAAACCCCTCCTAAAAAATCTTTATCTCGGAGTTTTTTCGCCATGTTTGTTTATGAAGTTTTCCACAGCGTCCCTTATGAATTCGGCTAGGTTTGTGTAGCCTAGATCAGGCCTCTTTACGGCTGCGCTTATTATCTGGCTTATTAAGCTTTTAGGTATTATGACCTCTGTGCTTGGCTTTAACGCCCTTTTCACAATTGCCTTAAGATCTGCTCTTGTTTTTTCGCCCGCGTAAAGTCTCCTATAATGCATATATGGTGGCTTATAAATAAACTCCGAATCTTCGACGAAGCTTAATGGGAATTCTTCGCTATTTTTCTTGTAATGAAAGGTTACTCTTAAGAGTCCTTCAAATTTAGGATGAACTCTTGGCTCAAATATTACGGAACCAAGGTGTTTAACGATAGCAACCTCATTTTTTTCTCCGAAAATGCCACCTAAAAATCTATTCTTAACCGGGTATTTGACAATTGCCCAGTCTTTTATAAAATTATATGTGACGCCGCCATCATAACCTAATTTTTCAGGTTTTCTTCTTTTAACCAATATGGCCATCATATTTTCTTTTCCATACTCTACATAATCACTAATATCAATTTGAAATGGTCTATACCAGCCACAGTTGTAGCCTATCTCATGCCCATTTACATAAATGCGAGGTTCATCATCTATTCCTGAAAACCGCAAAACGGTTTTTTGCCCTCTCCATTCTACAGGAATTACTACTCTTTTTTATACCAAACAAGTCCATCCCAATTCGGAATTAATTCTTCCCAGGTATGTGGAACCTCGATCTCACTCCATTCTGAATCATCAAGATTAACTTTTGAGTAATCAGCTATGTCATCTTCGTATACTTTCTTATATTTCCATTTCCCATTTAATGAGATAGCTGATATAACCTTAGCATCTTCATAATTTTGAGGAATAGTCTTTAAATATAAGTCAAATCTGCCCACTCTATGCGCTGCTCTATCATCTTCAAGCCAGTGCCTTTGTGAATACTTTAATGTTTTGTCCGTGATTACGTAACCTCCATCTTTAGTTGCGACTTTAGGTCTGATGAGAATAATTGAAAGATGTGCAGAGAACTTCTGATCACTGAGTGGAACAACACTATATGTGTGTCTACCTATGGCAATGTAATCTCTCATCTGTGAGCCAATGATGAGTCTTGAGGCTCGTGTAGGGAAATCGACTCTCAGACGGGTAATCACCTAAAAGATCATTAATCTCCTCAAAGGCTTTATGCTGCTCGCCCTCATCACCATAATACCTTTCGAGGATACTGACCATCGCTTTAGCCAGCTTATCCCTCTCCTCCCGCGTCCACACTCTCACTTCGCCGTAAACCTTCACGAGAAATGGGTCAGCGTCAGACCAATACCAGTAATCATGCTCAAGCCTGAAGCGCCCGGCGGGAGTAGATAACCTATCAGCACACGACCATAAAGATTCCCAGAAAGCCTTCTTTGAATGATGCCTCTCTATCACTTGCTCAAGAGTCCTGAAACCCACCTTTCCCTCAATATCCTTATAGGGTATTCTATACTTTCCCCTCACAGCCTCTGGGAAAAATTCTTTAATGGCACCTTTACCCGCATGACCTCTCCAATTAACAACCTTCAAGAGATCATGGGGGACAGAAACAACCTTAACACCCAAAACAATCCCCGAAATAAGATAATATAAAGAAACAACTAATAAAGATTAAGGCTCCAACCAAACAATAACATAATATTTAACATCCCTTAAAGCAAAAACAAAAAAGAGGGGATTTGCGGGAGAAATCGCCATCAGCAAAAGAAAGAATTAAATTCTTGGAAAGTAGGGAAAATATGTTAGATAATCCTCAGACCAAAATCCATGATCCACACCGGCTCCGGCCAAGAGGGACCACTGAAACAGATTGGAAGGTTCGATGTCAACGGCAGGCCAGTTCCAATCATATAGAATAGAGGAGTCCCGGGCTGATGGAGTCCTCCAGTGAAATTTTTTATTGGCTTAAACACCTAAGATACTTTGACGTGAAATGTTCGTTATTAAATATTTTAGATTTTGCGAGGAGAGAACTTTTTAAAAAGGAGAAGATGCCACTTCCTAAAGCTATTCAGTTAGAGCCAACAACTAAATGTAATTTTAGCTGCGTTGCATGCACTAGAAAAAGCCTGCCTAAATCAAGGTTAAATAGGGATTTAACGGTTCAAGACTTCCAGCACATCTTAGAGGGCATACCTACATTAAAAATCATCAAGATGCAGGGTTTAGGTGAGCCCTTAATAAACCAGCATATTTGGGAGATTCTGGAATACGGAAAAGTGAGGGGGATAAAATTTTCCACGACAACGAATGGATCCCTATTAAATCCAGTAAACATTAGAAAAGTACTCAAATATTTTGACTCCATATGCGTATCAATCGATTCAACCAACCCGGATACCTTTGAATACATTAGGAGAGGTGCAAAATACGAAAATATCATGAGAAATCTTAAATCGCTAATTGAAATTAAAAGGGAGATTAGAGCGAAAACGGAAGTTGGAGTAAATTTTGTTGCCTCCCATCTCAATTACCATGAAATATCCAGTTTATGTAGTATGGCCTCGCAATTAAGATTAAACTTCATTTACATAGTTGAGGTAGAAAACTGGACAACTCCCGGGGAAAAAGAATACCTGTCAACATTAGAATTTATAAGGAAGGCCAGGCGGGTTAAGGCGGAGATCCGCCGCCTTATTCTGGAGAATCGGAAAAAATATAGAGAACTTCCCATATACCATGGTGATTCGAGCAGGAGAAAAATGAAGTGTTCATGGTGTTTTAGTAAATGCTTCATCACCGTCGATGGATATGTGACACCTTGCTGCATAAGAATGAACCAAAACGTATTCAACTTCGGCAACATCTTTAATGAATCATTTAATAATATATGGAACGGAGAAAAAATGAGAAAATTTCGGCTATCAATGATAAAAGATGAATTAAATCCCGTCTGCGACCGATGCCCAGACTAGCATATCCAATTTACAAAATAAAGCAATTTCCCACCCTGATAAATATCGGTCGTAATCATATTCTCTTCCACCATCCAAAAAACAGTTTACGCCGACTCAGCATATGATAGTGAGGCAATAAGGGGTAGGCTATCGCCGATGAATGTGGAGGCAAACATACCCGTGAACCCTAGAAATGGGAG
>JAGTQL010000115.1 GCA_018396555.1 Candidatus Bathyarchaeota archaeon
GGTTCAACGCCGTTGGATTCCGAGGCCGATATGATGGGATAGATGTTGACGTAGATTATCTCCCCTGATCCATGCCTCTCCACGGCTGCGTATATTGATGAGCCCTCCTGGGATATGTAGAGGGCGAGGGGCTCCACGCCACTTCTAGGCTCTAATATGGGCACCCCCAAAGCTAAAGGCAGCTTGACCTCCACGGAGCCATTGATCTCATCGACCGTCAAGGAAGAGTTTTTGATCTTCAACATCCTATTTGAGAAATATCCATATCCATTCGTGTTAAACACGATCAGCCTACCACCATTCCTCACATGCTCAAGATAATCCATAACATCTCTCAACTGCACAGCTAAGGAGGCCTCGGCCTCAAAGGATGTGAAGAGGACATCATAGAATTTAGTCATCCTAATCCCAAGTTTTCCTCCAGCCGCACCACCCTCAACCCTCAAATAGGGCCTCCCATTAACATAGAGCCTAGCCATCTCCCCGTCCGCTGAGACGGTCAGGTTGAAGCTGTCCCCGAACCCCCACCTCAAGCCCGTGTTCAAACCAGGCCACTTAGGATAACATACCACAACTCCATCCTTGTAGGATGAGAAGTACGCATATACGACCCCGCTGCCGTCGAACATCAGTCCTGCGTACTTGAAGTTGTTCTTATCCTTCCAATCATAGATTATGGAGACGTAGTTTGCAACCCTAAGGTCGCCGTCTAGAGGCATGAAGGTTAGGCTAGCGGTGAAGTTCTGGGCTGACACCGGGCTTATGAACATAGCATCCTGATACTCACCCATCTTACCAACCTGAAGCCCCTGATCCGTGTACCTCCAGTCTCCAGAGATAGAAAGCCAGCCGCTTTCGTTGGAGAAGTTGTCTCGAAAAGTTCTCTTGAGGATGTTTCCCTCCGGCGGGTCTATGGAGAGGATAAACAAATCATATGAAAACATTGAGGGATCCAGATCATAGAAGACAGTATAGTTGTATTCTCCTAGGGAGAGCATATCATAAGCATATAGCCATCCCTCTTTCGGATCTATAAGGTCATCGTAAGGTATTACTAATGCCGTAGCCGAGTTCGTCTGAGGAAATGAGACACTCGAAGAATTATAGATTGTAACCTCCTCATTTCTATATATAACTGGTAGCATGGGCAGGAGATGCTTGGCCAACCAGCTTTGACCGTACCTATTAAGGGAGGCATAATCCCTAGAATGCATATAGAGGTATGCATGGGATAGGTTATGGGCTTTCAGAGCTAATAGGGGCATCTCAGGATTCAGGGATGTGAGGACTATGAACCTACCGGTTAACTTGTATGGTGGAGCTGAGAAGGTGACAACGCTATCCGAGGCGCTTGTTAAAGTGACTGTATAGGCACATCTATCCCTTTCTAGAACATCCTTAAGAAAATCGATTGCCTCAAACTCCCTATCGCTCACCCAGGGTTGAACCATACTCCAATGCTCTAAAACTATAAATATTGATTGGATTCCATAAACTGTTACAGTACTTATCAGGATCGTTGTGGTGATGATATTTTTGATTTTATTTTTATATGTTTTAATTGTATCGACAAATTTGAGCATTGAAATGGGAGCTAAAATTGAGAAGGCTAGGAAGAAGTAGGCTGTCATACGCTTCTCCCAATAGCCAGTATTAAAAAGGTTTAAATTAACAAATGTTAAAGTCCTTCCGAACAATAATGAGAATATTGATAGGGCTATAAAGGGCATGAATGAATTTGCACTCTCGCCCCCCTGCGATAGGTGGTAGATGCTGAATAATCCGAGAATACCTAAGACCCCTAGAAAGACCGGATATATGAACCAAGGAATTGAACCAATTTCAACAACCGCCCAGGTGTGGAATAACGGAATACCGCCAATCCATGTAATGAGTCCAAGGAAATACAAGAAAATAATTAGATAAAGGGTAATTTTAACAAGTGGCTTAAGATGTAACTTTCTATAGAACTGACAAAATCTGTTTTGTATTCCTGATCTTCTATAAATTTTTGTTAAAAAGAGAATCGTCGTCGCGAGTAAATGATCAAATCTGAGATATATCCGCATACCTTCACTCAACATATAATATAGAATGACATATAAAACATCTAAAATTATAAATCCGATAATTGATGCTTGAATGGCATCATCAAGTCTATAATCTTTACTTCTAGAGAAAAATGCGTAGAAACATAGAAAAATGGTGAAAATTATAGCCTCAGTGATGTGTACCAGATAACTTGCTATTATCAACAAAGAAAATAATACAATAAATTCTTTTTTACGTATCTCGAGCTTCTTCAAAAGGGATAACTGAACCATCAGAATTGTGAATGATGCAGATAAGGGCACAAACCATAAATATGGTTGCGCTAAATACATCGCTCCATTATAGGCCTTATCATTAACCATACCGAGCAGGCTTATAATGTTCCCACTGGAGCCCTCCAGCTTAAGCTTTGCCAGATACACCCATGCGAAGCCAGAAAAGGTCGCGTAAAATATTGTTGAGATTGCTGGGAGACGATGATCCACATCTTCCAGATAACTTTTTGCCATAACATAGAAGGCCAGAGGCATCATAAGGTTCAATGTGACCAGCGCCATCTGAATATAGGTTAGAGAGGCCTTCGATATCGCAATAAATGCAGATTCATGGAGATGTGCAAGAAAATAGTTAAAAGCCTTATAAAGCTCAGGCGTCCTCCATAGGACTATGCTAAACGAATAGTGCCAAGAAATATCCATTCCTGGTAAATGTGCAAATCCAGGATAAATAATGCAGAAGGAGATGATGTAGAAGATAAGTGAAAATATTATGGCTAATGCATCTATGTTTTTGGTTAAGGATCTTTTTATTTGGTGGCTCCTTGTTCTCTCATGTTTTATGATTGAAGCTATCCCAAAGCCGATAAATGTTGCCAAGATCAGCTTTGTTCTGATATATTCAGGTGTTATAATAAAGAGCAGCGTTAAGAATGCTGTTAATATGTAACTTGTTATGTAGGATAACACGACATTTTCTAGATTTGAAAAGTATCTTGAAATCCCCGAGATATTTAGTAAGGCGTATCCGGAAAGCAGTGAAGTACATAGTAGGGATAGGATTACTTGAAACAGGCCTAAAGAGGTTTGAAAGATATCAGCAATAAGGAGAGCTATTGAAGAGAGTACTAATGCTAGATCTAAAATTAGACTGGCGGGAATATTCTCTGCTGGCATTCGACCTTTTATGGTGATTTTTAGGTCGTAATCGTTAATTATTGAAAATAAAAGAATTATTGTTGCTATTTGGAAGAAGAATAGGGGATATTTTATCCAAGAATCTATTAGCCAAAGAGTTAGGGATGAAAATGCCGATGAAATTAAGGGTAAGATGAAAATTTTTGATATTCGTTCAGTGAATTTTCTCTTCATATGGCTTCCTAT
>JAGTQL010000117.1 GCA_018396555.1 Candidatus Bathyarchaeota archaeon
GACTTCCACACTAGGCTCAACTATACATTTTAAAGTAGCCTCACATACATGGTTTAATATATTGTTTGCATGAACCATGCCCGCCCTCCCAGCGCCGACTAAGCAAATCCTAACGGGATTCACATTAACCACCTAGGTGGTAGGTCTGACCTACAACCCCCTCTTTTTTCTGTTATGTCAAATCATTTTATATGGTATTTATAAATTAAATAATTTAGGATGAATCATGCTCAAAGGCTATAAAATTATCGATCTAAGCCATCAGCTGTTTAACGATATGCCATCCTACCCCTCTCTGCCAAAATTCAGAATCTCTCAATTAAAGGTAGTCGATAGGAATGGATCTAATGTAAGCATCATTACAAGTATGCATACTCACATGGGTACGCATATCGATTTGCCGCTACATGTATTTCCTGGATCCAGGTCTTTAGACGAATATAGTTTGGAAGACCTTTCCGGCGAAGGAGTAGTTATAGATTTAACATATAAGAAGGAGGGCGGAGAGATAGATGAGGAAGACCTTATTAAGTACAGGAGTCACATTAAAAGGGGAAACATGCTGTTTCTTTTTACAGGCTGGTCTAAAAAGAGAGGTCTTACTTCAACTTACATGTTTGAATGGCCATATTTAAACGAGGAGGCAGCTCGATTCCTAGTTAAAAGGGGCATTAAAATATTAGGAACAGATGGGCTTAGTGTTGGAAGCCTGGGTGGAAAAGCTGTAGGAAGTGAGCCTGCTTCTGTAAGTTCATCGCGTAGAGTTCATAGAACGCTTCTAGGAGCTGGGATTTTACTAGTGGAGGAAGTTGCAAACTTAGATAAAATTCTAATGGGCAAAAATGTTGCTAAGGCTTTTTTTATAATAGCGCCACTATCAATTAAAGGTGTTGAGGCTTCACCGTGCAGAGTTATCTCCCTCGTACGAAGCTTCTGAGCCATAATCTCTAGTTAACCTCGCTTTAGCTCTTTTATTCCCTTAAGGTGGATCTAAAATATGGAAATACTTTTTCTCCGAAAAACTTTATGAATTTATCCTGGTTTGGGCTAGTGCTTAAGAACTCTACTTCCCTGATGCCAAATTTCAAATAAGATTCAATCTTTTTTATTGCCTCCTCCTCTGAGGTTACAATGAAACGCTTTTTTATCACCTCTTCCTTGGTAATTGATTGTGCTTTTTCCTCTATTATTCTGGGATCGTATACCTCAGCATTGAATATTCCAGGTACCATTGTAGCGTTCCAGAACTTACAGCCCTCAACTGCTTTATCATAATCTTCATCATAGGATGTTATGATGTGAACTATCCTTTCAATTTCACTGGGATCTCTTTCCGCATCTCGAGCTCCTCTTTCTAGTGCTGGAAGCAATTCTGGTTTGAATTTTTCATCAAAGACTCGGCCGCTCGTCAATAAACCGTCAGCGTACTTGCCAGCGAGGTATGCTGCGGAGGGACCGTTAGCTGCCACATATAATGGAATTTTCGTCTTTGGTTTAGTGTATAAATTTGCCTTTCTCAATCTATAGTATTTTCCCTCGAAGTCTATAAAATTCTCCATCCATAATCTTTTAATTATAACGAGGGATTCTTCCAGCCTAGCTAGCCTTTCCTTGTAGGGTGGCCACGGTAACCCAAGTGGGACTTCGTTCATGGCTTCTCCGGTAGCCAAGCATAAGAATATTCTATTAGGGTACATGAAGTTTAGGGTCGCGAACGCCTGGGCCACCACCCCGGGATGATATCGTAGAAGGGTCGGCGTAACCGTCCCTAGAGTAACCTTTTGTGTTCTATCCGCGGCTGTAGCTAACCATATCCAAGCGAAGCCTGAGTTCGCGTCGGTGTGAGCCCAGGGATGAAAGTGGTCACTACTCCAGACCGTGTCAAAACCATATCTTTCAGCTTTAACTGCAAAATCCAATAACCTAGTAGGGTCGTATTGTTCATGAGCGGCGTAAAAACCAAATCTACAGGTCAAATAAAACCCTCCATCGCTACGGACTTCAACGTGTTTCCTCCCCCTCAAACCTTAGTTGGAGGATTTTAAGCTTTTAGCCGGGATGGAAGCTGTGCTTTATTCTAACAGTATCATTTACATTTTTCGTACGCTTTATAAAAATCTACATTAGATTTCAGGTTTAAAGGTGGAGTGTAAATGTAAGTTATTTTTAATGCGGTATGACCGGTGTTAATGTATTGATGAGGCGTCTCCATTGGACATAACACTATTGTTTTTGGCCTGATTGAAATCACGTCATCTTTAATAACGCATTTTCCATTTCCCTCCTGAATGTAAGCGAATTCATTACTATCATAGTGAAGGTGAAGGGTAGTTGAATTTTTTGGATACAAAGCAGTCTCTATTATCGTAGCAAGTTTAGGCGAATTGGAGGAGAAAATAACTTTTATTTCTTGCTTATTTGGCTGAGGGGTTTCATAGCTCGGAATACTATCGATATATATGAGCCTTTTCGACGCGCTGTTAATTCGTTTGCTATCCCTTAATCTCCTTAACTGAACCTTATCCTTATCCTTATATTTTTCAGGTAAATATCTACAGACTGTTCGATACGCCACCCCGGTTAAACGAGAAATCTCTTTCGCAATATTACTTGAATCTAATTTTTCAACCTCTTTTAGATACCAAGCTAAGTTTTCAAACATCATGCATCTTTCCAATATTGGCACTTCCCTTCTACAGAGATTAGCTATTATTCGCGCAACCAAAACCTGTTTTTGATCCTTAATGTTCTCCAGTCTCTCCGCCCTCCAATTTGGATTCGCCTTAAGCCTATGCACTCCATCGATGACGAATTTTCCAGAAGCATCTAAAAGAACTGGGTACAACTCCCCTATAAATTCACGGGACTTTCTAAGCTCGTATCCTGTCTTCATTAAGATGCCCTGATTTGTCATTTAATATACCCTTCTATTAATTTTTCGTTGCCATAATGGCAACGAAAAATTAAGAAAAAGGCCTTTAACCTCCCGAGGGATTTCAGGTCTTAAATAAAGGTTTAGGTTTGACAGGCCTTCAAGCTTGTTAATCAAGTCTCCAGGGTCTTCCTAGAAAGGGTTTATGAAAAGCTTAACATTGGCTTTTAGGAGGCATTAACAGCGAATAAAGCCAGCTCTTCGAAAGAATCTTTGACGTGATAAAAAGAGTTGGTTTATCATTGAACAAATTATAGGAAATGCCTTGCTGGGGCACCGATCGAGTCATAAAAGGCGGTGTTGGAACATTTATTCACAAGGTTTAGGCTTAAAAGGCTCAAACGCTTAAAAACTT
>JAGTQL010000032.1 GCA_018396555.1 Candidatus Bathyarchaeota archaeon
CATATATAACTGGACTTCAGGGGGACAATTTGTCCTCAGGGGTTATAGCTACTCCAAAGCATTTCGCGGGTCATGGATTTTCAGAGGGTGGAAGAAACTGCGCACCCGTCCATGTTCCACCGAGGGAGTTTAGGGAAATATTTCTGTTCCCCTTTGAGGCCGCTATCAAGAAGGCTGGAGCATACTCCCTAATGAACGCCTACCATGACATAGATGGTGTGCCATGCGCGGCCTCCAGAGAGCTGCTAACTGAAATCCTCAGGTTCGAGTGGGGATTTAAGGGATACGTTGTCTCAGATTATGGAGCAATCGAGATGCTTAGAACCTTCCATCATGTCGCGGCGGATGAGAAGGAGGCCGCCGTACAGGCCCTAGAAGCCGGCATAGATATAGAGCTGCCGAGGCTTAAGTGCTACGGCGAACCATTACTTAACGCCGTTAAAGAAGGCGCCATTTCAGAGGCGACAATAGATGAAGCCGTCTCCAGAGTTTTAAGGGCCAAATTCCTTCTAGGGCTCTTTGATAACCCATACGTTGATGTTGAGAAGGCTTCGAGAGCCTTAGACACGCAGGAAGATAGGATGTTAGCCCTAAGAGCTGCGAGAGAATCCATAATACTCCTAAAGAACGATGGAATTCTCCCATTGAAGAAGAATTTGGGAGCAATAGCTATTATAGGACCGAACGCTGACACAACAAGGGGTTTACTAGGCGATTACAGTTATACGCTGCATCTAGGCTGCGAGCAGGATGCTGTCAGAATAATCAGCATATTAGAGGCCATCAGGGGCAAGGTTTCGCGTCAAACGCTCATACATTTCGCGAGAGGATGCGACATATATGAACCATCAAAGGATGGATTTAAGGAGGCTCTTGAAGCCGCATCAAAATCCGATGTTATTATGGCGGTAATGGGTGAAAGATCCGGAATGTTTAATCTGCCAGCCGTAACCGGTGAGGGGAGGGATCGCGCAAGCCTTTCACTTCCCGGAGTTCAGGAAGATCTCATTGAGAGACTTTTCGATACAGGTAAACCATTGATAATAGTGCTCGTGAACGGTAGACCTCTGTCAATAGGACGAATAGCCGGAAAAGCATCCGCGATAGTTGAGGCATGGTTCCCAGGGGAG
Organism: Candidatus Bathyarchaeota archaeon; assembly: GCA_018396555.1. Lineage (GTDB taxonomy): Archaea > Thermoproteota > Bathyarchaeia > Bathyarchaeales > DTEX01 > DTEX01. The sequence continues at coordinate 1,131 of JAGTQL010000032.1, forward strand.
GAGGGCGGGAACGCTGTAGCAGATGTCCTATTCGGCGATTATAACCCTGGCGGCAAGCTGCCCATCACCATACCGCAGGATGCTGGGCAAATACCAATCTACTACAGTAGGAGGAGCTCTTCGTTCAGAGACTATGTCTTTATGAGCGCCAAACCTTTATTCCCATTCGGGCATGGGTTAAGCTACACAAAGTTTGATTATTCCTCGCTTGAAATAGAGCCGAGTAAGGTTGGGCCAGCAGGCAAAGTCACTATTGGCTTCTATGTCAAAAACGTCGGCGAACTAAGGGGCGAAGAAGTTGCACAACTATACATCCGCGCCACAGTGGCATCGATCTCTAGACCGGTTAAGGAACTAAAGGGGTTCAGGAGAATTGCATTAGAGCCGGGAGAAAGACGGAAAATAGCATTCACATTACATATGGATCAGATTGCCTTCTATGACCGGGATATGAGATTAGTGGTTGAACCCGGCTTATATGAGGTCATGGTTGGCAGCTCATCTGAGGATATAAGGCTCACCGGCAAGTTTGAAGTTACTGGTAGGAGAAGCCTCCTCCATCTACGAAAATTCTTTAGCGAGGCAGAGATCCAGTGAAAATTACCCGCTATGTTACCCCCAATATCCTCTTTTTTTATAAAATATGTAGAAGCCCGGCGTCACATGCATTGTTGAATAAAATTGTTTTTGCCTAAGCCCTGAAGCCACCTCTATGAATTCAGGTATCACCTTATAGATTAATTCAGCTGATGGGGGACCCCAATGTATGCCGGGACAGAATGGGTCAATATATATGAATAATTTTTGCCCATTATAGTTGAAGAGAGCTTCATTAGCTCCGCCATATTTTGGCTTATTAAGTATCTTAAAGGGCCAGACTTTGCAGGCAAGCGGTTTATTACTCTGCAAACCGCACAATTGTCTCCCATCGGGGGCAGCATATAGGAAGACGCATGAACCATTGCTCTTTTTGCCCATATAAAATTTATTTAGACCAGCCCGCGTTACACCAGCACCATAAGTCTTAGTTATATTAAGCCACTCATTAAAGGTCAAGACTACCTCAAATTCCCTACAGCACAGCCCGCATCCATTACAGTACCATGAGTTTACATATCTCCATGGAACGAAGCCCATTTTACTGCTCCCCGGAGACCTTGAGCCTCAGAAATTTTGAATTAAAATCTTCCTAATAAATTTTCCAATAATTGACAGCGCACTAATTTAATTTTCGGTGTGTTCTAAAGAATTATGTAAAAATGAGGACTGGAGGATTATGTCGGAAGAGATTGCGGATATTTAATTATGCAGCGATGGATAAGCGCCCGCTGCGAAAGATTAAATCTTCCTATAAAGGTATAATGTGTGAGTCGGAAAACCTAAAAATTGATTCTCACAGAATTTTTCAACTTTAATTGGCCTCCATCCCATTATCTCGTAATCATGTGATACAACCCTTGTTCCTCTTCTGAGTTCGGATTCGAGCTTCGGCTTAACCTTTTCATTGGCGCTCGTAGTAAGATATAGGTAGACAACATCAGCCATGCTTATGTCAACGTTAAAGAGGTCATCATTGATTATTTTAACCCTATCCTGTAAACCTAACTCGCTAACTCTTCTCATAGCTTGCTTCGCTAAATCTTCTCTGATTTCTATACCAATAGCTACGGCCCCGAATTCTTTTGCAGCAATAACGGCTGGTCGACCGTCACCAGCGCCAAGATCGACAAATATTTCGCCAGGCTTCAGCTCAGCCATAGTTAAAAGCCTTCTTATAACTGATTCGGGAGAAGCAACGAAGGGGGATATTAACAAAGTTTCCACCTCTTTTTTCACTTTTCCATTTAATCATCGAGGCATTATTTTTACCTTACGCTTCTAGATGATTTTCAAATATATAAATTTACCAGAACCTCCTCTTTAGCGCCTCGCGTTCAGCCTCTATTATTAATTCAAAAAATTCGTCTGTGATCTTGCTCTCTTTAGCCAATATCTCCTTCACATTGCTTAGCCTAAGTCTTCTACCTGAGAGAGCCACCGCCGCGGCTTTACCATATTTTGAAACGAGCTTAGCTGTTTCAATCGCTTCCTCCCTGAGGTGCTCTTCACTCTTAGTCAGTTTCTCATTTTTCTTTTCAATCAATGGGTAAGCTTCGTAATCTTCAACCTCAAGCACACCAAGGTTCGGTGACCCACACTTGGGACAGCGCGGATGCTCCGGCAAATCCTTAATGCTTACCATCTCTATGTAATCCCAGCAGTCCGTGCAGACAAAAGTTCTCGTCTCACCTAGAAGCCTAGCTTTAGCCGATTCTATGAGGATTCTCCGCATTTTTTCTGGCGGTATAAGGTCTGTTTTCATGCTTACACGCTCTATGCCTACGCGGGCTATTGGGCTTGCCTCTCCACGCGTTTCAATTTTAACTATTTCTATCTCACCACGTCTCATCATGTCAAGAACATTGATCAGATTTTTAACATCCAAATCCTTTGTGAAAACCTCTTTTAGGGACTCTTCATAGATTACTGTATCCTCAAAACTTTTGATTAAGTTTCTTAGGCTAACGCTTTCGAAGTCGACCCACTTTTTTATAGCTCCAAAACGTCGAGCAACATGTATTAGACGTCTCTTAAATATGCCTGTTTTAACAACAGCCTTTGTAAGCGTCTCCTTAATGAAATCTTCCGTCGAATTCTTCAGATCTGAGAGTATTTCCATGATTGATTCAGGCTTAATTTCCCTCATGGTTTGAATGAATATCCTGTACGGATCGTGCTGAACAATCACGGAGTATCCTGTCCGCTCAGAAATCACGTGGCCAAGAACTTGAGCTAAAGCCCTATTGGTTAATGAGCCGAAGCTGCAATGTAGTATTATGAAGTCGCCCCATTCCTCAATTGTTATCCGCTTGTCCGTTGGAGCTGGGCAGCCTTCCTTAACATGCTCAACAGTTTCCTTTAATGCTTCCAAAATTGTTTCTTCATCCGCCGGATATATTTTAGCCAGATCCCTCGCAATCTCTTCAGGGCTTAAGTTCGCCATTATCTTTTCCTCCACAAATCCCCTTACGGCGCCAACCTCCTGAGCGACTTCGAAGGGCACCGGTATTTCCTCGCCAACCCAGCTAGGTATAGCCCCTGTTGGATCATCAATTGACTTCACATAAATTTTGTCTGCATTCATGCTCATAATTTTCCAGGGGCTTCCACGTATGATAAATTTCACACCCGGCTTACCGTACTCAGCTACAAAAGCTTCGTCCAGCAGCCCTATCGCCGTGTCCGTGTTCTTATCAATGACAAGGTAATGTTTCTCATCAGGTATCATTGAGAGGTTCTCGAAGAAATATTCGAAGAGGGCTTTTGTTCTACGAGGCTTTAGAACCACATTATCCTCAAAGGAAACCCACGCCAATCTTGGGAAGCGATTATGCATATACTCTAAAACCCGTTTCACATCGTCAACAGTTAAATTTCTATATGGGTAGGATCTTTTATAAACCTCGCATATTTCATCGAATGTTAGGCGTTTCCTCTTCAGCAAAGAAGCCGTTATCTGATGGGTTAAAACATCTAAGGGCTTTTCAGGTATGTCAACAGGCTCCAGTTCCTCATTATACGCCTTTCTGCCTACAACCATTGCCTCTAAGGTGTCGTCGGAATCCATCGTTATAATTATGCCGTTCGCAATCAATCCGATCCTGTGACCGCTTCTCCCAACACGTTGTATTAACCGTGTAACCTGCCTTGGGCTCATGTATTGAATCACCAGATCTATTCTGCCAACATCTATTCCAAGCTCCAGACTGCTTGTGCAAACTAAACCACGCAATTCCCCCTGTTTAAGCCCCCTCTCAGCTGCGATCCTAGAGGACTTAGCTAAGGAACCATGATGAATGGAAACTGGAAAGTTAACATCCCAAATTTTAAATCTGCTTGCTAAGATTTCGGAAATTGTACGTGTGTTAGTAAATAGTAGAGCCGAACTGTGTCTCTCAATAAATTGACGCATCACGCGCAATCTCGCCGCAACTTCAGGGTGGGTGAAAAGCGATGAAGCTAGCTCTTCATCCTGCTGTTCAGGTTTAGGATATATTATCTGCAATCTCATCATCCTTGCAACGGGAACCTTGACAATTTCAACCGGACGATTGTTTCCCACGAGAAACTGCGCAACCTTCTCCGGTGTGCCAATGGTTGCAGAAAGCCCAATTATTTGAAACTCGTAATTAGTTATAGTTCTTAATCTTTCAAGCGCTAACACTAGTTGACTGCCACGCTTATTATCAGCCAGCTCGTGCACCTCGTCAACAACAACCCATCTCATGGATTGCAGGTGGCGGCGCATGATCCACCCAGATAAAATTGACTGTAGCGTTTCAGGCGTCGTTATCAACATGTCCGGAGGGCTTCTAGCCTGCTTCGAACGCTCATTTGCATCGGTATCACCATGCCTAACAGCTAATTTAATATCTAAATTATTACACCACCATTCTAAACGCTCAAGCATGTCACGGTTTAGAGCCCTTAAAGGCGTAATGTAGAGAACTTTTATCCCAGGCTCTCTCTTAGGCATCTGAATAAGCATGTTAAGAATCGGGAGGATCGCCGCCTCAGTCTTCCCGCTCGCAGTCGGCGATATAAGAAGAACGTTTTTACCCTCAATAATTTTGGGTATAACCTTTGATTGAGGCTCCGTTGGATATTTGAAACCCTTCTCCTCGATAAGCTTACGTATTGGACGAGCCAGCAAATTAAATACATTGTCTTGAACTTCCTTCATCTCATGCGTTTGTTCAAATGATAAATCCATCGCCCGACAGCTCATCTCTAACTAAATCAAAGAATAAGTGCGATTCAACAGTAAAAGCGTTTTGTCCAGAATCTTATGAATGCATTAACGAGCATATTAACTTGAAAATAAAGTGAAAATGGCAAATAAATTGCGAGAGAGATTAGGACTATGGAACTGCCAAAAAGTATCGCCTTAACAATTCTCCTGCTTAAAAACTTTCTACTTTTATGAATGGAGTAGCTTACGAAACTAAACCACGCCAAATCCGCAAATGCATGCCCAAATAAGAACGCTAATAAGCCTGATGCCCCAGCGATAGATACAGCGCTCATTATCAAGGGGGACCCCTCCATCAGCCACCAAAGAAAGAAATAGGGATTCGAACCACTGCTTAAAAATCCGGAAATAAGTAAGCCACGCGAAGCCCACCTTGTTTTGGCAAGGCTAGAATTGGAGGCTAAGACTACATCGTTAATTTTTAGGTTTAATGCATCCCTCATCAGACGAAGACCCATAAACAACAGCATGGCTCCACCTATAAAACTCATCATAGTTAAAGCATGCTTAGTTTTCATCAATGGACCCAATCCTAAGAAAACTAGGAAAATTATAAGCGATTCAAGAATCAAATGTCCAAGCACAATTAAGGGACCGGCTATTCTACCGCTTCTCATAGACTCCGAGACTACGAGCATGAAAACTGGCCCTGGAACAATAGCGCCAGAGAGAGCTGCCATAAACGATAGAGAAGCTATCCCCAGCAGTTCAAGCACGCTATCTTCCTCAATACACCGAAACCTTCGAAACGCCTTTTATCCTTAGGAACTCAGGTATAAGTTCACCAGGCACCTTCATTTCGGTTATAAGCGTCAGCTTCGGCTCAGGGGTGAGCTCCGGATCATCAACTATCGCTTGTCTTATACTTATGTTCTTTTGTGCTATTAGCGAGGCTGAAGCCGCCAATATACCAGGCGTTCTGGCATCCACCGGAGTTATCTCGACAACACCAAAGTTTAAATGCTTAGCCACATCGCGCAGTGATGACCCAGCTGGGCTTATACCATTAAATATGACCTTCAAATCCGGGTTGCCCTCAATCATCTTCACCGTTTGAGTAACTGTTCTCCTATCAACCTTAGCAACCCGGCTTATCCTAACGACTGGTATAATTATGTCTCCGCAGTAGATTTTCCCATTTCTCACACTTAAGCCATTCTTAATGAGTATTTTTGCAACATTAAGTCTTTCAGGGTAACCTTCCAAGGCTTTTACTATCTTATCCCACATAACAACCACTTCTTGTATAATTTTAAACAGCCTAAGTAATTATTGTACAATCGCGCTTTTAATCTTTCCTAATTGAAACAATGATTATTCCCACGGCTAAGTTAGGAACCTCTCATTTCATCTCTCCTTTATAAATTATCGCCACATGAGGGAAGGCGTATTAATCATGTGGAAGATTAGGAAATGGGAACAACAAAGCTTTTAAATACGTGTGCGTCTCTTTTTCAAAAGCTTATCGGAGGATCAGTATTGCCCAAAAAGGAAAAAGGGCGCTCACATTCCACCAGACCCGTTGGGAAGAGATCCCCAAGCTGGTGTAAGTATCAACCTGAGGAGATTGTAGCCTTAATAGTCAAGCTTGCTAGGGAGGGGATCCCGTCAAGCAGGATAGGTGTGATACTGCGCGACCAGTATGGTATTCCACTTGTAAAACCCATAGTTGGAAAAAGCATAACTGAAATACTTAAAGACAATGGTCTGGCGCCTAAAATTCCTGAGGATTTAGAAGATCTCCTCAGAAAAGCCGCGCGTATAACAGCCCATTTGCAGAGGAACAAGAAAGACAAACGTAATAAGAGAGCCTTGCAGCTCATTGAATCTAAGATTCACCGCTTATCTGACTACTATAAGGAGAAGGGCATATTGCCCTCAAACTGGGAGTATAAGGCAACAGTAGCCTCTATTACCTAAAAGGGTTCTAAATGACCCGTGATAAAATTAGTGATATCATTAATGAAGCCCGTGCGGCGTCCAAGATTATTCTTGAAAGCCTTGATGAGGGTAAAAAGATCCTTGTAATATCTCATATGGATGCCGACGGCATATCGTCCGCCGGAATTCTGGGGAAAGCTCTGTTCCGGTCTGGGGCTAGCTTCTGCATTAGAATAGAGCGATGGTTGGATGAGGAGGTTATAAATGAGGCATATTCACAGAGCGGAGAAAATACTCTAGTAATATTTACCGACATGGGAAGCGGCTACCTTGACATTTTATGTACTAAAGCAGACAGTAGGGAAACAATCATATTAGATCATCATCAGCCTATAGGTAAACCTAAAGAAACCTTTATACATGTTAATCCACATCTATTAGGGATAGATGGGGCTCGGGAAATAAGCTCCGCTGGAATAGCATATTTGGTGGCAAAGTCCATAAATGAGAATAATATTGATCTTGCGCATCTAGCCGTTATAGGAGCTTTAGGAGATCTACAGGATAAATATGACGAGAGAAGGCTAGGCGGCGTAAATGAGTTTATTGTTAGTGATGCCATTAGATCCGGGCTACTATCCGTTGAAATAGACCTCCTGTTCTTCGGTAGGGAAACGCGGCCGATACATAAAGCCCTAGCTTATACGACAAACCCTTACGTACCCGGAATAAGCGGGGAGGAGGATCGAACCCTAGCGTTCCTAAGCGAACTAAACATTGAACTCAAAAGAAACGATAGGTGGCGTGCTCTAAGGGACCTCGCGTCGGACGAAAAACGTAAGATATTCTCCGCTCTGCACGACTATCTGATCTCGAAAGGTTTCAAAAGCGAAGTAGCCATGAACCTTATAGGTGCGGTGTATATCCTTGTAAAAGAGGAGCCGTGGACGCCGCTTAGAGATGCCCGAGAGTTCGCACTTCTCCTAAATGCAACTGGAAGAATGGGGGTTCCGGGCTTAGGCGTAGCCATATGCATGGGCGATAGAAGCGCAACCTATGAGGAAGCCCTCACAGTTCTAGAGGATTATAGGCACACAATCACTAAATATCTTAAGTGGTTGAATGAAAATCCGGATCGCATTGAAGAATGGGAGAACATCTATATCCTTCATGGCGAGAAAGATATTGATGAGAAATCTGTAAGCGCAATATCAACCATAATCACAACGAACTTGCCGAAGCCAGAGAAGCCGCTGGTTGCATATTCTTTCATGCCTAAAGAAAGAGTGCTTAAAATTTCAGCACGCACAACAGATTCAATAGCTAGAATGGGATTAAATCTTGGAGAAATAATAAGCATGGCTGCGGAGAAATGTTCGGGAATAGGCGGCGGACATGATATTGCAGCTGGCGCTCAAGTACCCTACGAGCGGAAAATGCAATTCTTGAAGCATGTTGACTCCCTTGTAAAAGAATATATGGTGAGGATGAAAAGAGGTGGAAGCTGAAATATTGCTCGTCTACGATGATGAGGCGGAGGCGGAAGCCATATTTAAGGCTGTCTCGCCTGATAATGTGGAGACACCAAATGGATTAGTCGTGGAGACGCAGAAGATAGAGAGAAAAGTTGTTACAACCATAAAGTACCGTGGCGACAATATTGCAACCCTACTATCAACGATTGATGATCTACTAAAATGCGTATTGACCGCTGAAAAAACCATTTCAGCTGCTAAAAATATTTAAGCAAACGCGCACTTAAATACAAAAGGTTTTTTAGTTTCATCTTCTACTTCTCAAAGAGAAGAGAAAGATTTGATGATGGAAGAGAGGGTGATATGAAAATTGTCCGTCTTTGCAGTTCCAGGAGCATATGATAGAGCCATCACAGTTTTTTCCCCAGATGGCCGATTATTCCAAGTTGAATACGCATTGGAAACAGTTTATAGGGGCTCAACCATTATAGGTATAACATGTCCCGAGGGGGTCATTATAGGGGCTGAGGAAAAAATTGAGTCTAAACTGCAGAATCCAAAGTTCACTCAGAAAATATATGAAGTTGATGAGCACATTGGAGCCGCAGTTGTCGGCTTAAGCTCTGATGCACGAATATTGATCGATGAGGCCAGAGTTTTCGCTCAGAGCAATAGGCTCATGTACGATGAACCGGTGGATGTAGAGGTTGTTGCAAAGAGAATAGGCGACATAAAACAGCTTTACACACAGCATGCTGGAGTCAGGCCCTTCGGCGTTTCCATAATATTCGCCGGAGTCGATAAGAGCGGAAGCCAACTCTTTACAACGGACCCAAGCGGAACATACAGGGCATATAGGGCTGTTGCTATAGGAATTGGCCGTGAAACCGCCGAGAACGTGCTTAGGGAGGAGTACCGTGATGACTTAACCCTTGAAGAAGCCATAAAGCTCGGGGTTAAATGCTTAATTAAGTCGATGCAGGCTAGGGGCGAACAGCCTAGAATCAAAATATCCGTTATTCCAGCCTCAACCAGACGGTTTAAGATGCTGTCTGACGAAGAAGTTGAGAAATATACGAAGGAAGTGTAAGGCAGCTGAGAGGAGATGAGTAAAAACTATACGATTGCGCGCATAAATATAAATGGAGAGAATTTTGAGATAATAGTTAAACCAGACCCAGCATTTGCATTCCGTAGCGGAAAACCCGTATCGCTTTCAGATGTACTGGTTACAGATGTCATATTTACTGACGCGAACAAGGGCTTAAGATCCCCTGAAAAGAAACTAAAAGAGGCCTTTGGAACCTTAGACCCGCTAGAAATAGCCAAAATCATACTTAAGAAGGGCACTCTTCAGCTAACAACCCAGCAGAGGAGACAGCTTATTGAAGAGAAGCGTAGGCAGATCATTGATTTTATATCACGTAACGCTATGGATCCGAGAACGAAGCTTCCTCACCCGCCAACCCGTATAGAACAGGCTCTTGAGCAAGTTCACTTTCCCATCGATCCATTTAAAAGCGTCGAGGAGCAAGCAAATGAAGCCATCAAGGTTCTGCGCGCAGTTTTACCACTTAGCGTCGAAAAAATCTCCGTAGCGGTCCGCATACCCCCCGAGCACGCTGGCAAAGCATATGGGGCTCTAAAATCCTTTGGAACAATAAAAAATGAGGTTTGGCTAAGCGACGGCTCACTTTCCATAATCCTAGAGATGCCAGCTGGATTTTACGGACCCTTCTTAGAGAAGATGGGTGAGATCACCCACGGAAACCTAGAGGCCAAAATTTTAAAGTAGTTTAGGTGGTATCATCATGTTCTTTTTTGAGAATAGGCAGGTAGTAACCCCCGGCGACCTTCTAGCAGAAGGTGACTATGTAGCTGGCAACAACACGTATAAGGAGGGATCTAGGATTTACGCTAGCAGACTTGGACTTGTAGAGTACGGAGAAAAAATGGTTCAAGTTGTTGCATTAAATACGTTCTACATCCCTTCAGTTGGCGATCAAGTTATTGGCAAGATAGAAGATGTGAATATTAATGGTTGGGTTGTCAACATAAATTCCCCCTACAAGGCCACCTTAAGAGCCAGCGAGGCGCTAAACAAACCTTTTAGACAGCAAAAGGATGATCTAACGAGGTTTCTGGACGTTGGAGATTTAATTTTTGCCAAAATTATATCTTTTGACCGAACCATTGACCCGGTTCTCACAATTAAGGAACCAGGGCTTGGAAAAATCACTCAAGGGCAAATAGTTAAAGTTTCTCCTGCAAAAATACCTAGGATCATCGGGCGTAAAGCCTCGATGATAAATATGCTTAAAAAGGAGACTGAATGTAAAATAACCGTTGGGCAAAATGGCATAATATTAATTTCTGGACCAAGTCCTGAGCATGAAAGATTGGCTATTATGGCAATTGAGAAGATTGCTCAGGAAGCTCACACCTCTGGACTGACGGATCGGATTACCGAAATGATAAGGAAAGAGAAAGGTGCAAAGAAATGAGTGGAAAAATCAGGTTGATAAATGGAAATGGTCTAAGGGTTGATGGAAGAAGACCGAACGAGCTTAGGTCAATAAAGATGGAAGTAGGCGTATTAAGTAATGCTGACGGCTCAGCCTATATTGAGCAGGGAAAAAATAAAATATTAGCCGCTGTTTACGGACCTAGAGAGGTTCACCCTAGACATTTAGCTTTACCAGATAGAGCTCTTCTCAGATGCAGATACCATATGGCTCCATTCTCAGTTGAGGAGCGTAAGTCCCCAGCACCATCGAGACGTGAAATAGAACTCTCCAAAGTTATAAAAGAGGCCCTTGAGCCGGCAATATTTCTTGAGAAGTTCCCGAGAACATCCATTGATATATTCATCGAAGTGCTTCAAGCCGATGGGGGAACAAGATGCGCTGGCACAACCGTCGCGGCTTTAGCATTAGCCGACGCTGGCATTCCGATGAGGGACCTTGTGGTTGCATGCGCCGCTGGAAAGGTTGACGGCGTCTTAGTGCTAGATCTCAATGACATTGAAGATAAGGAGGGTGAGGCTGATGTGCCAGTTGCGTACATGCCAAATCTGGGATTAATATCGCTTCTTCAAATGGACGGATCATTAACCATTGAGGAGTTTAATCAGTCCCTAAACCTTGCGATGGAGGGCTGTAAGCAAATATATAAATTTCAGAAGGAAGCCCTGAGGTCCAGATATGTAACAATTAAGGAGGAGGTTGAAGAATGTCTTCGATAATGGTTTCACGCATAAGGCAGAAGCAGATAGCCCAAATGGTGGCCAGCGGCAAGAGACTTGATGGTAGAGGACTTAAAGATTACCGCCCGATTAAGGTGGAAACAGGAATAATTGAGAAAGCTGAAGGTTCGTCCAGAGCGCTGCTTGGCAAAACAGAAGTCGTTGTGGGAGTTAAAGTTGAGATAGGCGACCCCTTTCTAGATAGGCCTGATGAGGGAGTCTTCACTGTAAACTCAGAGTTTGTGCCGCTGGCATCGCCAGAGTTTGAAGCCGGCCCGCCCAGCGAAGAATCCATCGAATTAGCAAGGGTTGTCGATAGAGGCATACGGGAATCCAAAGCCATCGATCTTGAGAAATTATGTCTTATTCCGGGGAAAAAAGTTTATGTAATATTCATTGACATCTATGTGCTTAATCATGACGGAAACTTAATTGACGCATCATCGCTAGCATCATTAGCCGCTCTTTTAAATACTAAAATACCGGTATACGTTGTGGAGGAAAATGAAGTTAAGAAAACAAACGATTATATTCCGCTGCCAATAAAGAATCTCCCGATATCTATCACCTTAGCAAATATAAGTGATAAGCTCATCGTAGACCCATGGCTTGAGGAGGAGGAGGCTATGAGCGCACGGTTAACAATAACATTCGATAAGGATAATAGGATAAGCGCGATTCAAAAGGGCGGCACTGGAGCGTTAACACCACAACAGATTATGGAAGCCGCTTATATGGCTAAAGAGAAAGCTGAAGAACTGAGAAAAATGTTGGTGAAGACTTGATGGGAAAAAGAACAAAGAAGGTTGGACCAGCTAGGGGGTTCGGCTCAAGGTACGGTGTATCCGTTAGGAAACGCTATGTTGAAGTTATGTCTGAAATGAGGAAACCACATCCATGCCCACAATGCGGATTAAATTATGTGCGCAGAGAAAGCGTTGGCATATGGATCTGCGGTAAATGCGGCTTCAGATTTGCCGGTGGAGCGTACACTCCGAAAACCAAGCTTGGCATAACTGCTGAGCGCGCAGCCAAGGGCGCTTAAAAAGGATAAAACAAATGATTTTATTAACGACCTCGCATAGGCCTACTAGAAGAGTTAGAAGCCTATGTAACGATCTAGCTCGTTCAACACCCGGCTTAGTAAAAATTAACCGGGGAAAAACAAGCTTTTTCGATCTTGTTGAAAAAGCCGTTCAAATGAAAATCGAAAAAATCATTGTGGTCGATAGATGGAAGGGCGGCCCGGGGAGGATAAGATTCTTCAGGGTAATTGATGGAAAAATGAGAGAGAAAGCGCCACGCCTATATGTTTCAGGTGTGAGGTTAAGAAGGGAGTTCGGGGCTTCTAAGGAGAATAACCAGAAACTAATTAGATGCATGTTTTTGGATTCTACGGAAATAAAGAATGATGAAGTGGAAAAATTGGCATCAAGCCTATCAGAATTTTTTGAGATACCCCTATTCAAGGCTGAGGAAGCCCCATCAATATATGACGCATATTTACGCTTCACAAGTAGTGAAGATTGCTTGGCATGCATCTCTTTTTATATTTTACCCAGCAACGCTGAAATAGGGCCGCGTATAAAAATCTCTCACGTAGTGTGGCAGGTATGATTGAGGAAGCATCAGCAGTTATACGCCTTACGTTTCCATCCGCTAATGAAGCTGAGATAATAAGGAAATCTATTGAGCCAGAAACCGCTGCAACCTTAAGATACCGCTCAAAGGTTAAAGTATTTAGGGACAGGGAAAGCATACTATTGAAGTTTAAGGCCAAGGATACTACGGCGCTTAGGGCTTCAATAAACTCCTACCTAAGTTGGCTCACATCGCTAGTAAACATTTATGATCTTTTAGAGAACCAGAAATAATTTAGGCATAACATATTTTATAATCGAAGTGGGCGAAGTAAAAGTTAGGAAAAATCATGAGTGAAAGAGAAAAAATTAAAGAAATAGCTCTGGAACGCATCGAACGGCTCTTCAACCTAGCCCTAGAAATGCTTCATGAAAGACCGGATCTAGCACAGAAATACGTGGAAAACGCGAGGAAGATTGCTATGCGAGCTAGGATTAAGCTGCCGAGGGAAAAACGCCTCTTAGTATGTAAGCATTGCAAAAGGTTTATTTTCCCCGGAGTAAGCTCACGTGTTCGCATACAAGTAAGAAGAGAACCGCATGTGGTTGCCACATGCTTATATTGCGGTGGGCACATGAGGAGACCATTAAGAAAGAGGGATAAGTAATGCCAGCGCACACATCTTCTAAGAAAATTTCCTCTAAAGAACCAACTGTTCGAATAGGCAAGAAGGGATTAACTGAGGCTCAGATCATTGAGATAATCAAGCATCTTGATAAGAGAAGAACCGTGAAGGTTAAAGTGTTAAAAACGGCTTTAACAAGCGGCGCTGTGGAAAGCATAGCTCAAAAAGTATCTTTAGCAACCGGCGCAAGAGTAACTCAAATAATTGGCCATACATTCACATTATCTAAGCCTAAAAAATGAGAAGTAAGTATTTATAAGACCGCATTCTAGAATAGTGAAGAAGCATATTAAGCGAGGAATGAGTAACATTGCCAACACCATACGATGTCCCACCGGCAATATTGATAGAACGGTTAGCGAAATACTTAAAGGATAACGTCGACGCTATCAGGCCGCCGGAATGGTCGCCATATGTGAAAACTGGCGCCCACGCTGAGCGCCCCCCGCAGAACCCAGACTGGTGGTATATTCGATGCGCATCCCTACTTCGGAAGGTCTACATGATGGGGCCAACAGGTATTGAACATTTACGCTCTGAATATGGTGGAAGAAAGAATATGGGAGTTAGACCCGAGCATGCTAGGAAGGGGAGCGGAGCAATAATAAGAAGAGCCTTACAGCAGCTTGAAAAAGCCGGTTTCATAGAGACTGTAAGGGGTAGAGGAAGAGTAACCACTCCTGAGGGAAGGAAGCTTCTGGATTCGCTTGCAGCTGAAATTAAAAAGGAGCTAGAAAAGACCATCCCGGAGCTAACGAAGTACTAAAAGGCAGGTGCATTATCTTTGAATGCAAGTGAAGAGGAGCTTGAAGCAATAAGAAAACGAAAACTCATGGAGCTACAGCAGAGGCTTTTGCAGGAGCAGGAGGCTGTAGAGGCACAGAAAAAATTTGAGATGGAGAAACAAGCCATATTACGAAAAATACTCACTCCGGAAGCTAGGCAGAGGCTTACAAACCTCAAAATGGTTAAACCTGAGTTTGCGTCTCAGCTTGAACTGCAGCTCATTCAGATTGCACAGCAAGGGAGAATAAGCATTCCGATAGATGATGAACAGCTGAAAGAGATTTTAAGAAGGTTGCAAATGGATAAAAAGGAGATTCGTATAAGGAGGATGTGAAAATGGCTAGATACAAGCCCCTTGCCAAAAAACTTAGACTTATAAAAGCTGGTAAGGAAAGTAAGGCCGTACCATCATGGGTTATAGCTAGAACCTTAGGTAAGATCAGCAGAATCCCTAAAAGGCATTGGAGAAGAACAAAGATAAAAGCTTGAGGTGTTGCTGATGAGTGATAAGGAAGAGAAAACTGAGCCTAAATCTGAAAGCGATATCGTAGAAGAACGTATATACACTGTTCCGCTCAGCAAGGCATGGATTATGCCAGTAACCAAGAGGGCTCCTAGAGCAATACGCATACTTAGGGAGTTTATTGGAAGACACATGAAGGTTGAGAATGAGGACATAATAATCTCAAACGATGTTAATGAAAAGATTTGGAGCCGGGGGATTGAGAAGCCTCCGCGAAAGGTTAGGATAAAAGCTGCAAAGGATAAGGATGGACTGGTAACAGTTCACTTAGCTGAAGGAGAATAGGGATGCCGCTTTTCCTCCTCGATATTTTTGGCAGCGCAAGTATAGGCGTATTCATGCGAGCAACCGACAGATTCGTCATTGTGCCAAATCAGCTGCCCGAGAACACAATAAAGAAGATTGAGAAATGGTTCAACGTAAACGTCGTAAAGACGAACGTAAGCGGGTCAGTGTTAATTGGCTCTTTGGTATGCGCCAACTCTTACGGACTGATTCTTCCGCATTCGGTATATGATGGAGAAATAGCCGCCTTGAAAAAAACGTTAACCGAGGTAAATATAACCGTAATGGGGGATAGTAAAAAGACTGCTTTTGGAAATCTTGTTTTAGCCAATGATCGTGGCGCAATAGTTGACCCAAGGCTGAAAAAACCTGAGGTTAAGGCGATTTCTGATACGCTTGGTGTTGAGGCTGTGCCCAGTGAAATAGCTGGACTGCCTTATGTTGGTTCGCTCGCAGTCGCAACAGATAAGGGGGTTTTAGCCCATCCGCTAATTAAACCCGAGGAGGAAAAACTTTTAGGTGAGGTTTTAAAAGCTCCTATTAATGTTGGAACCATCAACTGTGGAATCCCATATGTGGCCACGGGCCTTATTGGAAACAGCAATGTTGCCGTCGCAGGCTCCTTAACAACCGGTCCGGAATTGTTCATGATAAGTCAAGCCTTGAAGGTGGTTGAACGTCATGAGTGAAATTAAAATCTATAAGGTAACTGGAAAAATCATGAAATCAAACTTTAAGACAACATTTAAGAAGGAGGTTAGAGCACTAAAACCGGAGCATGCCATAGAGGAAATCTATAAACTCTTAGGAAGCAAGCATAGAGTTAAACGTTTTCAAATAGAGATCGAAAACATTGAGGAGATGCCGTCCAAGGAGGAGACCTAACCTATTTAAGTTACGTGACCCTCTTTATGCTTTCGGGTGATTTAATAAATGTCAACGTCAACTGAGGATGATGTTAGAAGGCTGATAGTTGAGCTTAGAATATTGGAAAACACCGCTGAATATCTCCAATCGAGAGTAAACCTCATTAATGCGGCCATAACAGAACTCAATTTAGCCAGCATGTCTCTTGAGGGAATCGAAAGGAAAGATTCCGATTCGATATTTGTCCCAATCGGCGGAGGTTCATATGTTAAAGCTAAACTTGAGGATACAGATAAAGTTGTTTACGGTATAGGCGCCGGGATAGCTATTGAAAAATCTATAAAGGAAGCTAAAGAAGATATAGCAAACCGTATAGCTGAACTAAACAAGACTAAAGTGGCCTTAGAACAGCAGCTAAATCAAGTTTTAATCAGAATGCAAGAAGGACAAGATAAACTTCAAAAATTAACAGCAACGTTTAGAGGGCAGGGCTAAGAGAGAAAAGGGCATGTTTGAAAGGCTACGTGAAGTCATAAGTGGATTCGTAACTAAGGTTTCAACTACAGAACTTAGACCAGAAGAAATCCGCGAAATTATTTGGGAATTTAAGCTCGCTCTTATAGAAAATGATGTCGCTGTTGTTGTTGCTGATCATATATGCGAGCATCTTGAGAACAACCTTGCAGGTTTAAAGATAGGCAGATTTAATGATAGGCGTAGAATAATAAAAGAGGCATTGAAGGAAACGCTTCAAAAGCTGTTTGAAACCCCAAATAAAGTGGATCTTATAGAGATCATTGAGAAGAAGCAAGTTTTGAAAGAACCATGCGTCATCGTTTTTGTTGGAATAAATGGGACTGGAAAAACAACAACTATTGCTAAAATCGCTAATCTGCTGCTTAAGAGAGGCTACTCTGTTGTCTTGGCATGCAGCGATACTTTTAGAGCTGGCTCAATAGAGCAGATTGAGCAACATGCCAAGAAGCTTGGAGTTCATTTAATAAAGCACAAGTATGGTTCAGATGCTGCCGCCTTTAACTTCAACATCT
>JAGTQL010000116.1 GCA_018396555.1 Candidatus Bathyarchaeota archaeon
GAGAAAGAACTAGCTGATAATTTGCCCAGCAGCTTCCCCCTCTTCCAGTTTCTCGTGCATAATGCGATACGGCAATATGTCATCTTCTCGAGAAATGCCGCATCTAACGTTAAACATCCTCTTGAGATTGTATATTCTCTCTCCAGCTTGGAGTAGATGATCGAGAGTTACAGGTAAACCCGTGGTAAGCGTGTATAGGCCCGGTATGTGACCTGGCGCTATGCCAAGAAACTTACATATTATTAGTGATTCGAGAACTTCATGCCAATTCTGGAGAGCCGCCAGCACTTTTCCCTTATCTTTAACTTCGAATCTGCTTAGGCGCTCATATATTTTTAGGTCAGGCATTCTTTCACCTTGCTCTATACGATGAATTAAGCCTTGCAGATGACATGCACCCCTATTTGATACAGCATATTGTAAACCCATACCTTTAAATGCGCGAGGATCATGCATGGGCATTTCAAGCCCCTTAACATGCATAGCAAATCTCTCAGATCCTTTCCCTATGAGTTCAGAAGCTCTCTTCACGCCTTCAGCTAAAATATTACCTAAACCTTTTCTTTTACCTATAGCCTCAATAAGTCTAATTATTGCTTCAGGATTACCCCACTTTAAATTAAGGTTATCTGTTTCTCGACTCGTAATTATACCTTTTTCATAGCATTCCATCGCAAAAGCTATACAAACACCTACAGATATCGTATCCATACCATAGCAATTGCATAAATAATTTGCCTTAACTATCGCGTCTAATCTATCGTTTAGCAAAAGTGAGCCTAAGGATGCAAATGTTTCATACTCGGGACCTCTTTTAAGCTCTAAACCAGCGAGGGGGCCTTCTTCAATTTTCACATATCTCCAGCAGGAAATTGGACAATTCCAGCATGCCCTTTTACCCTTAACCATTACTTTATTGTAGTTTTCTCCAGAAATATTGTTAATACTCTCCCATTTTCCCACCGTAAAGTTTTTTATTGGAACATCACCATACTCATGGTGAAGCGTTAACAATTCACCGCTAGTACCATACGAGGCAAATATTTGCGTTGTTGGAAAGGACATTATCTGTGGATATATCCTTCTAAGTATATTTCTTATGCGTTCTGGATCTTTTACAGGAACCTCCTTAATTCCTTTAACAGCAATTGCCTTTAAAAGTTTTGAACCCATAACAGCGCCTAATCCGCACCTACCAGCAGCTCTGCCCTCATCATTTAATATCGATGCAAAGCGGACAAGCCTTTCACCAGCAGGTCCTATGCAGGCAACCTTAAAATTTTCACCAAGCCTCTTTTTCAGAGTTTCTTCAGTCCTAAAGCAGTCCATACCCCAAAGAGCGCCAGCATCCTCTATGCGTACTTCTTCATCGCTTATAACTAGATAAGATGGTTTTTCCGATTTGCCCTCGATTATTATTCCGTCGTAGCCAGCTCGCTTAAGTTCCCTAGCCCAAAAGCCACTTGAATGTGATTCACCCCACGCATTAGTTAGAGGGGATTTAGCGCAGACAACGTATCGACCTGTGCATGGAATTAACGTTCCAGTTAATGGACCCGTCATGAATACAAGTCTATTTTCGGGGTTAAACGGAGAGGTCTCGGGTTTCACCTCGTCATAAATTATTTTTGCCGCTAACCCTACTCCACCAATAAACTTTTTATAAGCTTCCTCATTTAGGTTCTCGATTTTTATCTTATTTAAATATAAATCCACCCTCAGAATTTTACCCATGTATCCATACATTTTTGATTACCTTTCGACACGTTAAACTTTGTATAATTTCTTTATTAATTCCATATCTTCTTCAGGGATAAGCGGAATATCCCTCTTAAATATACTGGCCACGAACTGAGTTGCCGCTACCTCTTCTAAGGTTTCAACTATTGTTTCAGCTTCTAGAAGATTGCTTCCTACACCTATCACGCCATGGTTCATAAGTACAAGAGCTCTAACGCCTTCTATATATTCTCCTATGAGGTTTGCTAGAGCGTCTGTACCCGGAAAAGCCCATGGCACAATTTGAACCTTTCTCAGCACAACCGCAGCCTCAACTGTTATTGGCTGTATTGATATTCCAGCCAGGGCTAGACCGGTTGCAAACGGATTATGGCAGTGGACAACGGCATTTACATCTGCTCTTTTTTTGTAAATCATCGCGTGGAAAGGCGTTTCTACTGATGGTCTTAAAAAACCTTCTAGAACTCTTCCATTTAAGTCTACTTTAAGTAGATCTTCCTGTTCTAATTCGCCTTTAAAAACTCCGCTTGGAGTTATCCAAAACTCACTTGATCCAGGAAGACGGGCACTAACATTTCCGCCTAAAGCCGATATTAAACCCCTGTCGAAGAGCCTTCTCATCGTCTTGCAGATGTCCTCTTTTAGCTCCTCTTTCGAGCCTAAGGGCAAAAACTCCTCCATAACCATCACTTTATAGCTATTTTTATCTGCAATTATAATTGACGGAGCAATTAAATCTTTTCATGTAATTGCAGATTTAAAGAGGATTGCCATGAAATTTCTATTAGAATGGTTGATAATAAGATGTTATAGTTGTGAAGATCGCTAAATTTCAGCCTCCTAACTTTACGAGGAGAGACTATTAAAAGAATCGCTCATATAAAGGAGACGGCACATAGCTTCTAAATTATATTCTTCTTCATGATTTCTGTTCCGGCAGAGCACGTTTTGGTCTTATTTTAGAGAAATTGTGGAATGGAAAAGACCATGTATCATCAGCTTAATATGAGCGAAAGAATTTATCCTAGAAAATTAAGATATTTATATCGCCCCAATGATTTACGATGGACGGACTGAGCATATGATGAACCATTGCAGATATGAGGGGTTAAACAATTAAGGCATAGACTTCTTCTCTTCAGAAAGAAATCATCTCTAAATTCCCATGTCTTAAATGCACCGTTATGCATACTGTGGTTATGTGGGCTTTATCGCCAGCCTCTCATATCTTATTGCTATTCTTCTTAGGCTTTTGAGCCATCCGTAGAACCTCTCGACGGCCGACCTCATCCTCTTGTAGAGCTCAGCATTGTATGGTTTAGGCTTCCTCCCATTTCTAGGGTTCACGGGTATGTTTGCCTCCACATTCATCGACGATAGTCTACCCTTTATAGCTTCAGTATCGTAGGCGGAATCGGCGCAGAGCTCCTTTGGAGGCTTTTCTAAGTCTCCAATAGATCATTGAGCCGCCTTGAGTCATGCTCATTTCTAGTACCGGACGTGGCAACTTAAGGTTCACCTCCTTAGGTTGTTGTAGTAGTATGTGAGCATGTCGCAGATTAGGTTCCAGCATTCTATGCTCCTCCTC
>JAGTQL010000033.1:0-3303 GCA_018396555.1 Candidatus Bathyarchaeota archaeon
TGAAGACAAGAAGGAAGAAATCATGCGAAACGAGGATACTCCTAAAGGCTCATAGCCTACTGCCTAAAGATCACCGTTAGGTGGCTCCATGAATGAATTCTTGGACACGCCCGAAATTCTCAAGAGCCTAAAAAGAGCAGGACAATAACTGAAATAATCCTTAATAGATTTGATATTGCATTCAAGTGTAAACGTGAAAACAAAGCAGCATTTCATATTCACAATTTTATTAATGGCTTAAGCATCCATAGTATTCTACTTTCATACTTCCGTAAGCTCTCCAGCGGGTATGAACCTCTTATACCATTTTTCCAGAACCTCTTCAGTGACCACGTGAAGTTCCACGTTTTCTTCCACAGCCTTATACACTTTAACCATAATATCATACTTTCGCTCAATCATTCTGGTAACAACCAAAATGTCTATGTCGCTCATGGCTGTAGATGTGCCTCTAATAACGGAGCCAAAGACGTAAATTCTTGCATTAGGATCTATGCTACGCACTATCTCCTTGACCCTTCCAGCTACTTTCATGTAATTTCTAAACTTTCGGTTTTTAGAAATCATTAAACCTCATCCATAAGCGGCTTAAATACTTCCATCACAAATTTAAATAGGCTTCGAGCCTCATTCTCTTCGTAAATATATGGAATATATCTTGAAGTCAGATAGGCTTCCTCAAGCCTAGCTACATAATGCAGTTTGTCTTCATCTTTAATGAGGAATTGTAGTTTATGATTTATCTTGGCGAGCTCTCTTATAAGCCGTCTAAGGGAATGCGTCCTAGGATATGAGCCTGCTTTAACGAGTAATTTATACTTTAAAATTAATTGGCAATATTGCTCCAGATTGAAGACCGATAGATCCCATTCACCATTTTCAAGTAAGTATTTTGCGGTTCTTAGGAAGGCCTCAGCCCTCCGCCTAATAACCTCAGTCTCTTCGAAAGACAGCCCTACTCACCACGCAATACGACAATCAATAAATCAGATGGACACGTATTTTAATTTAATTTCATATCATTCTTTCATGGGTTTCTTCACCCCAGAGCTTTAGCTTTTCAACTAGATTTCAAGCCGTCTTCTGCATAATGGATGATGCGTTTACAGCCGCGATGGTTACGCCGATATTGTATTCGCGGGCTGAAGATTGTAAATATACGTTTAAACTCCTTTGACCCATACTCTAGGGTGCAACAATAATGGTTCTCATCGATCAGTAATGGGCTATCTAATTGAGGGCGGGAAACCCCTCGAGCTAACGCCAGACGCAGCAACCTTAGGCCTCACCAGACTGGAAGATATTTTACTTAACTTTTTTACTTAACTTATATTTTTCATTGCTACAGTTGATATTTTTTCTAGGGATATCAACTGTAGCAATGTTATTGGCGTGTGCTTTCTGCATGCTGCCTTTGCTCAGCCGTTAGAAATCCAGATCCGAAAGGCATATTTTACAGAAAGAAGAGCGAATGATCAATTTTTCAAATTGCCCATCAGTGTTTTTCAGACTCTATATCGACATCATATAAACTTTTCTTTCTCTGAATATGCTGTTTGGATAGGGTATAACTGGATCTGTATGCTGGAAATTACTAAGCATTCTATTCAAGCATAAATGAGACACATAATCCTCTTTTTTTATAATCTCGCTGAACTGCTAAAGAGTGTTAGGCATATTGAGCATATTTTGGGTTTATTTCAAAGTCTATTTTAGCATGATCATCGCATATGTATTTCCTGCTTAGTGCATATATGGCTATTCTATGTATCTGGATTTGAACGCCGCTAAAGTCCAAGCGGTTATCTCTTATGGATGCGGCTAGTTCACTTATAGCTCTGTCTACGTCGTTATGCGCTACTACGTTTATGTACGCTCCCCTCCCCATTGAAAGATACTTGAAGCCGCTGAAGCCGATAAGCCCATTCTCCTAGCTGCTTCCCTACACGTTAGCCCCATCTCTATGAGTTTTTCAACAAGCCTTCTCTTAATCGATGGGATTACATATTTGTAGCCGAACTCGAACGCTGACATCATGGCTATAAGACAACTACCCTCCTCTTAACTTCCTCCGGATTATTCACCACTTCAGTCAGATCCTCCACCATTTCTAGGGTTCCAAGATAATCTCCATTCTTATCCCTAACCGCGGTCACGAGAACCCTTATTATCCTATCTCCAAGCCTAGTCCAATATTCCCTAAAATCCGCCTTGCCAGACTTAAGCTCATTAACAACACCCTTAACAAAATTCTCAAGTCTGGGCGGATGACAATATTCAAATCTCCTGCCGATAATAGTCTTGGTTCTAGTGAAGCCCCTTCTAAATGCGCTCTCAGAGAAGAATGTAACCCTGTCGTCAGCATCAGCGTATGTCATTTCGACTGGTAGATGCTTGAATATGACTTCCACCTCATCCTTGCTTAGAAAGCCAGTATCAAACTCTAGGTCGCCCTCAGACTTAACCTCGTAAGCGTCTGGCGCTAAAGCCGCAAGCGCAGCAAACTTAAACTCTTGTGGAAGCTTCTCAACCTGCTCCGGCGTAACAACACCGCTAACCTCATAGGGCAGTACGGGCTTAGACTTAGGCGTCCATTCAACATCCATTGGTACCAAGTAGCCTATGTCCTTGGCAGCCTCATGTATAGCCGCCCACTCACCCTCGGAGAGAAGCACCCAAACGGATGGGAAAAGTATCCTCTCCTCCCTAAAGATTAGATCGGATATTTCTCTTGATACTTCCGCAGCCTTCTCTGCTACGTTCTTAGCATACCCGCCTGGATCAGATAGCCACTTCTCAACAAGCACCGATAGCTCCCTAAGTTTAACCATTGCCTGATCCTCCCTACCCCATAGGACTCTTGGAACAGCTGTTATACCCCTTCTCTCGAGATATGGGAATATGAGCATCTGAATTTTCCTATAATGTGCCCTAAACTTTCTGAGCTCAGCCACAATATCGCTAATAGCCTTAAGATGATTTGCAGATTCATCTTGGCTCGCTCTGCTTAAGGCTCCAGCATAAATGTTTAGGGCTTCAGAAAGCTTAGATACACGCTCATTTTCCCTTGAGAGAAGGTCTATTGGGTGCCCTCTAGGCACATCTCTAAGCTCGCCGGAACGCAGCATATCCCTCAAAAGCTCAACATGTAAATCACAGAGCCTAAGAATCTCTGAAACTGGCACGCCCTCCTTGATAAGCTCCTGCTCAACCAAAGGTATCTCAAATGGTGAAATCCCCTCTAAAGCATCCTTAAACTTGCGCTTTAACTCCTCCATAGGTGCGCCTCTATGCAAGGATGAG
>JAGTQL010000033.1:3319-17953 GCA_018396555.1 Candidatus Bathyarchaeota archaeon
TCTCAATCTTCTCTCTATTAATTAACATGTAACAACACCATCAACAACAATTCAGGAATCAATATATAAGGTATAAGGTTTTATCTCAACGGTTCCGGGACGCGTTCACGTCCGCCGATAATGTCTTCTAGGAGAAACATAGTATTCTCTGGACCGCGTAGTATTCCCTTCTTCTCCCATCCTTCATTAGCTAAGGGCATTATATTATGGCGTAGATTTCTCCATTCTCCTCGATTTTAAGCTCCATCTTCTTCAGCGGCTCTCTGGGCATCCCTAGGAAGGGTCTGCCAGTTTTAGGCTCATAGATGCCATCATGTAGTGTGCACCAGATTTTTCCAGTATAGCGGTTCCATTCAACTTCAGCCTGCATATGCGTGCATAACCCCTCGTAGGCTACGAACCCATCCTCCAAATGTATCAGTAGACCTGGTCTTTCATTCCCCTCCTCATCTCCAACTGGATAAAGAAATTTTCTTGCCTCACCGATCGGTATCCTCTTAGCATTCCCTATATAAATCATCTTCTTATCCTTCTCCACCATCCAGTTCACCCTCCTATTTATCTAGAACTTTTACTAGCCTAATATTATTAAGTGTTAATGTTAATATGCTTGGAGAACGCTTTCATTAGGACTATATGCCCTCAGTCTCCCGCTTATATGATTCGGCGCAGTGTATGCAGCAGAAGACCATTTCCTTGCCATTTATGACTTCTCTATATCCACCTTCGTAAATTTTGCAGCCGCAATTAGCGCATACAGTTAGGTTTGGCTCTATTGTTGCTGAGACTAAAGCTGAAAATCGCCTAAAAAGCCTTTTACAGAATTCCCTACCTTCATCAGTTAATTCAAATATTTTCTTTCTCTTATTTCCAACAATCCTAATTGAATGTTTCACTAAACCTTTCTCTTCAAGTTGCTTGAGAAATGGGTAAACTAGGCTTGGACTAATGTCTTTTCCAACTCTTCTCTTAAATTTGCTGAGGATGCTATATCCATGGCACGGCCCTTCATATAGGATGATAAGTATATAGAAGCGAGAGAAGTCCAAGATTATAGGTTCAAGATCGCCTGAAGACATGTTTATTCCCAGATATGACCATTTTAGTTAGTGCATGTAGCGTCTAATCATCTGATGGTGAAGAGTAGCAATAAAAACGTTTTCCCGCTCAATTTACTTTCCTCAGATATTTCTTAAAACTTCACGTTTTAAGAAAATGTATGTCTTTTAAAGATATATCTTAAAACGACATACTTATTAAGCAGAATCCCATATTAAGGTTAGGGGTTGCCGAGTTGCCTAGGGATCCTGTCTGCGGAATGATTGTGGATGCTGATAGTGCTATTAAGCGTAGGTTTGGTGATCGCACCTATTACTTTTGCAGCGAAACATGTGCAAAGGTGTATGAGCGACCGGAGCTGGAGCTGGGGACGATGAAGCGTCGGGTTGCCTTAGCTCTTGCAGGGGTTGTAAGTGTCGCCGCACTCAGGGTTTTAGCCATGTTTGGGCTTGTCGCTGCTATGATGGCATTTAGAATCGCCGGCATATCTGCATGGGACCTTGCATTCTTCATGATGTCGACGCCTATAGTTTGGATTACTGGATGGAGCATATATTATGGCGCCTACAAGGCTCTTAGAAGTCGCTTCACAAATATGGATGTCCTCATTACAGCCGGTGTGTTAGCAGGATGGGGATATGGCGCAATAAGCACCTTTCTTCCATGGCTGGGCTCAGAAGGATTCGGCTACATGGAAACCGCAATAGGAATCCTAGCCTTTATATTGCTGGGAAAGTTTATCGAAGAGAATGTTCGGAGAAGATCCGCGGCAACCATCCGAAAACTGCTTGAACTCCAGCCAACCTTTGCAAGGATTTTAAGGGATGGACAGGAAATAGAAGTCCCAGTAGATGATGCCCAAGCAGGCGATGTAATTGTTGTTAGGCCGAGCGAAAAGATTCCAACAGATGGGGTTGTTATTACAGGCCACTCCCTAGTCGATGAGAAAATAATTACCGGAGAGAGCATACCTGTCGAGAAGGGTGTTGGCAGCGAGGTTGTGGGTGGCACAATAAATAAAACTGGTTTGTTGAAGATTAGGGCTACGAGGATTGGTGATGAAACTGTCCTCGCGCAGATTATACGCTTAGTTGAGGAGGCGCAGGCATCTAACGCGCCTATCCAGAGGTTTGCTGATAGGGCGGTAGGATACTTTGTTCCAGCAGTTTTCACGGTTGCGGCCATAGCATTCTTCTACTGGCTTTTCACAATGGATTTCACGTATGCCTTCCTAGTCCTATTGGCTGTGCTCCTTATAGCTTGCCCATGCGCCTTAGGTATAGCAACACCAACAGCAATCCTCGCCGGTGTAGGTAAAGGCGCCGAATACGGAATACTGTTGAGGGGCGGAGAATACGTCGAGAAGGCAAGAAACCTAGTAACCGTGATTTTCGATAAAACTGGAACCTTGACGAAGGGGGAGCCAACAGTAATGGATATCATACCGGTCGGTGACCACAGCAAAGAGAGGGTTTTGGAGTTAGCAGCAATCGCGGAGAAGGGTTCGGAGCATCCTCTTGCAGAAGCCGTTGTTAAGGCGGCAAACACTCTGGGATTAAATATTCCAGATGCGGATTCCCTCGAGGCGATTCCTGGAGAGGGGGTTAAAGCCCATCATAAGGATCATCAAATACTCATTGGAAACCGAAGGTTGATGGAAAACAATGGAGTCAATATTGCACATGTAGAGGATAAATTAGTTGAGCTTGAGGAGCAAGGTAAGACCGTGATGCTTCTTGCGATTAATGGAAAGATAATCGGAATAATCTCGGCGATGGACACGCCTAAGGAGGAAGCCGCTAAAGCAATAAAACAACTTAAGGAGATGGGACTTAAGACTATCATGTTAACCGGGGATAATGAGCGGGCCGCAAAAGCGGTAGCTAACCAGTTAGGTATTGACAGCGTTATCGCTAATGTTCTACCATGGGAGAAAGTTAATGTTATTAAGAAGTTGCAGAGTGAGGGTAAGGTGGTTGCTATGGTTGGTGATGGAGTAAATGATGCGCCGGCCCTTGCCCAGGCAAATATTGGCATAGCGATAGGCAGCGGAACAGACATAGCCAAGGAGGCTGGCGGAATAATTCTCATTAAAGACGACTTGAGAGATGTTGTTAGGGCGATAAGGCTCAGTAGAGCAACCATGAGGAAGATTAAGCAGAACCTCTTCTGGGCCCTCATCTATAATGTGTTCTCCATTCCAATAGCCGCAGCGGGGCTGTTGACCCCGCTAATAGCCGCTGGTGCAATGGCCTTCAGTTCGCTCTTTGTCACTCTTAACTCGGCAACCCTCAAACTACAAAAGTTATGATAAAATAAAACTTTAGGGAGGTGGAATATAGGATGGCTAAAGATCCGGTTTGCGGAATGAACGTCGACGAGAAAAATGCCAAGTTCAAATCAGAATACATGGACAAAACCTATTATTTCTGCAGCAAGTCGTGCAAAGACACTTTCGATAGGAACCCAGCCAAATATGCAAGCAAGAAATGCTAGAACACTTTATTATTTAATTAGATAAACTATTGCGGAGATGCGGAGTGAAGGAAACAAGGGAATTTCCTCATCAATATGTAGATTACTAGCGAGCTTATGATGAATTCTATGGCCAAATAGCTTCCATTATAAATTGCCGAATACAATGCTGGGTTCATTCTTTCCGGAGCATATATTGCAAAGAATAATATACCAGATATAAAGTGGCAAATGAACCTGCCAAGAACCCCAGCGCCGACGCCTACTACCGGATACTTTCTGAATAACCCTGACAGTCCAAGCGCAGCGTAGGCAAGAGGATAGTCAAGTATTGCTTGAACTGGATTAACTAGGTATCCACCTAGAGCCATGTGAACAAGCCCATACACTAAACCAATCTCAAGCCCCACGCGCAAACCATGCCTAAGGGAGAACCAAAATAACGGAACCATGCCGGCTGCGCTCACAGAGCCGCCCTGCGGCAAACTAATTATGGGCGGAAGAATATCTTTAAGGATGACTGATAGAGCTACTGTGACAGCGCCCTCAGCGATCATTCTTGTTCTAGTTCCAATATATTCTTTCCCTTCCGTCATTTATAGCACCCAATAATTTAGTAGAACCGTGAAATATAAGTATAACGAAGTTATAATTGGCACATTTACAGATACTTACTCCAATAATATGAGCATACCTCGAAATTGTCAAATCCGTTTTGATCTTATTCTTTCTATGAGGCCTAGCACCCTTTCTTTTATTGCATCCCTTATTTTTCTCGCCTCTTTAAGCGGCATTTTTGCTGGATCTGGCATGTTCCACTCCTCAATGTGTTCCGTGTAGACTATTGGGCATAGTGCTCCGCTGCAGACTATTACCGCTATATCCGCCTTTTCCTGAAGTTCTCTGGTTAGTAGCTGTGGCTTCTTATGGCTTATGTCTATTCCCTCATCAAGCATGAGTTTCACAGCATTAGGGTGAACCCTTTCAGCCGGCGTTAAGCCGGCGCTGGTAGCCCTCCAGCCCTCAGGAGCAAACTCATTGAAGTATGCTTCAGCAATTTGGCTCCTAAAACTATTTTCGACACAAACAAATAAAACAGTCTTCAATTTGAAAAACCTCTTTTACATTTAGCCATCTCATGCATCACATTACTCATTTTAAGTTCACTATTGTTTAAGGGAATAGTTCAATTAATCTTGTTTCACCACATTTAGTGCATATAAGTTTTAGGTGCGTATCACCTTTAGTTGTTTCTAGCGGCTTCCAGTCATGATCACATTCTCTACTCTCTTTTAATTGCCTTTCCCCTTTGCCACTCATCATGATTCCCTTAGATTATTATAACAAAGTTATATATAAATTTAAGCGGTTTTAACGCACAAAGCATCTTTCTTTTTCAGTTTACCTACCTCTAAAAATAGGAGCATAACTTTGTTATTTATTCTTTCCTACAATATTTCAGGATTATATTACAGAATATTAATCCTGTAAGGGATATCTGGTAATTCCTAATGTCTTAGAAAAGTTCATGTCAGCTTCAGCACCAACCACCATTCAATTCCCTCTCCGGCCGCAAGTGTTGCAAATGCAGCTGCAGTGCATGTTGCCACCCCATAGAAGCAGTAATGCATAGGCTAGGGGTGAGAATGGGCATCGGGCAAAGCTAAAAAGATCATGAGGATCGAGGATGATCGACTCTTTGAAGAAATAGAGGTCGTCCATAATTTCTTCGCACTCTAGGTTCCAGATGTGCTTTGCCCAAAAAGTTCAGTAATTAGATAGAAGGCCCCGACAGATACTAATACCAAGAACATTATGAGGAACAGCAGGATGATGAGTATGATTATGTGGGGCATTAACCAATATCTGTACCCAACATGCTCATCATCCTAGGCATACAACCATTCCAGAGCCACCATGTCGGTATCAGCAGGAAACCTATTAACACTATTGAGAGTGCGAGCGGCCAGATTAAGTCTTCTCTCTTTTTCAATATATCACTTCCTCCCACATTAAAACGATAAAACTTTTGAACTTTCCTTTATCCAACGTGGTAATAATATCATAGAGATCATAGAGCCTAAACAAGCCAAGTAAACTAGCCACAAAATTCTTAGGCAAGAGCCAAGGATATAATTCTCGCTACTCGTGATGATGGGTGACCCTTAGCCTTAAGCTCTAATGCATTGAACCATCCGAAAGGTGTTCTGATAACCTTGAAGCCGTGTTGTAAAAGCCCCTCTTCACAAAGCTTTAACGTTCTTATCGCTACTTCAGGCTTACTTAATTCTCCGAATAGATCTCCGAATAGATGGGCAAAGGGATGAAGAACCACATTGTTCACTTTGAGTTGTTTTGCGAGCCTGGAATTTCCTCAACAGCCTTTTTAGCTGCATCTTCAGGATTATTTTCATCTTGTTTCTCAACGCTGGTCAGCACTAGAAGTGCATCATCTACCCTCGTGGTTTTTGAAGGAGCATCTTCAACAATCCCAGATTGTCCCCCCTCAGTCATGATAGAATTAAAGTAGTCTATATGGAGTATTAACATCCTCATTCATTTCATCCCTGCTTTTTAGCTAGTTTTCCATTTCAGCCATCCACTCGAACAGGCTTCCCTTATTATGATGATATCGCAAGTCTCAGCGATTTTTCTATTGTATTGTGTAGCCACCGTCAATCACTATGTTTTGTCCAGTTATGAAACTCGATTCTTCACTTGCTAAGAAGAGTGTAAGGTTCGCTATGTCCTCAGGTTTTCCCCATCTGCCTAAGGGTATGCTCCTTCTTATTTGCTCGTATGTTTCTTCTCCTAAAGCCTTCGTGCCTGGTATTAAAATTGGGCCTGGTGAGATTGCATTGACGTTTATGCCGTATTGAGCTAATTCAAGGGCTAGTGCTCTTGTGAAGCCGACTATGCCTGCTTTGCTCGCCGAATAGTGCGCGAGATTTGGAAAGCTGATGACTGATCCGGCAATTGAAGCAATGTTTATTATCTTCCCCCCGCTCTATCATTTTTGTCAGAACCTCCCTCGTGAAGTAGAAAACCCCCTTCAAATTAACATCAAGAACTCTCTCCCATTCCCACTCCGTCATCTCCGTGAACGGTTTAAATGGATAAATACCTGCGTTATTAACGAGTATATCTACGCTGCCAAATTTTTCAAGAATATCTTTCACTGCTCTCTTAACTTCCTCACTGTTTGATACATCGCATTTGATGGCTAAGCCCTCTCGGTTTAACGCCCTGATATCCTCTAAGACTTCAAAAACTTTTTCATTAATATCAATGAGAACAGTTTTTGCTCCATTTTTAGCTAGGAGCAGAGCGATTTCTCTCCCGATCCCCTGCCCCGCTCCAGTAATAATCGCCACCTTACCGTTAAGATTAAACAATTCTCTCACCAAGAGAGAGGGATTTTCGGAATTAATTCTTTTCCCGAAAATTTTCGGGAAATATTAATTACGCATAACGGAGTCATATCATTTTATGGTGAAGCAAATGGTAAGTGAAGAAGAATTGAAGAAAGTTCTTAAAGAGTTAAGGGCAGAAGGAAACTTAGCGAGGGTTGAGAAGGAAATACGCCCATTTTTACGGGATGTAGATCCAGAAACACTATCTCTTGTTGAACAAGAGCTCATGGAAGAGGAGGGTTTTGATCTAGAAGATTTGAGAAATCTTTGCGGAATACATTTGAGGGCCATTGACATTAAAAGGGAAGAGCATGAATTAGATGAAGATCACCCAATAAGCATACTTAAGGCCGAGCATGAAATTATATTGGACAACCTAAATGCATTAGAGAGAATAGCCAAGAAGATTAAGTCAAATATAAGCCTAGATCAGTTTAATGATGAGTTAAAGAGGCTGGAGCTAGTAGCGGCATTACTGCTTGAGGCTGAAAGCCACCATCAGAGGGAAGAGAGAGCGCTGTTTCCTAGGCTAGAAGAACATGGGATCATTGGGCCGCCAAACGTTATGAGGATAGAACATGAGGATTTAAGGGCCAGGAAGAGAGTTCTCAAGAAACTCTTAGATGAACGGGACGAATATGACCAAAACTATTTAACTAATAAAATACTTGAGCTGTGCAACCATATTATTTTAACATTGAGAGATCATATATACAAGGAAAATAATATACTTTACCCGTTAGCCTTAAGAGTGATACCCGAAAATGAGTGGAAGAATATTAGAGAAGAATTTGATGTAATTGGGTATTGCTGTTTTACTCCAAAAGCCAAAGTTCGGGGTGAACATCATTGCTAATAGAATAAGCGGGATTAGGGGCTGCTTAATATGAGTGAACACCTAATTGGTGATGGAATCTTCATGATAAAAGAGGAGGATGAAAGAATAATTATTATATTATGCGCGTGGATTAAGCAAAAAGAATGGGAAATAATTCGACTGCTTGATGACAAAAAGGACACAGAAATACGCATATATAATAGGGGATATATTTACGGAGGAACATGCAAGGAGGAAGCCGGAATGATGCCTTCTCTCGCTGAAATATAGGCGGGAGCCCTACAAATTTTCGAAGTAGTATTCTAGGAGACGCCGTATTCCCCTCCTCATAATTTCAGAGAGTGTTGAAGGACTAATCTTAAGCTTGCGAGAGAGATCCGATATGCTAATCTTCTTGGGGTAATCGAAAAAGCCTGCTTCTAGAGCTAACCATAAAGCCATCTCCTGCTTCTTGGTTAGAACCTGAATTCTCCTCCTGTATCTTTCTATTCCCAGAATCTTTAATTCAAAATTAAGAGTTTCTAATGTTAAAATTATATTTTGCGCGGCTCCCATGCTTGGGGCGATAAACGTGTAAACAAGCTTATCCTTCTCGGTATTCCATGCAGTTATCAGAAACGCTCCCTTGGAAACTATCGTGTTACATACATCGCATCCGTCCGTTTCGAACCATGCGACAATCTCCTCCCCCACCCTAACACTATTTCGCATTCTTGCATCTACACGTTTAGAAAATTTAGCTAGATGTTCCACTGGCACCCTCACTAAATGTCTAGTTATACCGCGGGGGAGGCGTCTAACATCCACCACATTAAACCGATGAATCTCTAAATTCCTAAATATTCTCAGCATCTTACATTTCTCATTCAATATTTCAATAGAAACGCGGCAAGGAAGATTCTCCTCATAGGCAGAAGTCATTCTTCACTCACTCCAAAATATTTTGCTGAGAAAATTTTTCTCCATCAATGATTCTTCTCTAATTCTCTCTTAAAAAGATTCGGGGGATAAAAATGATGTAAGCGCACTCTTCTGATTCATTCAATTCTTATTCGTGCTTCAATCTTTGGAGAGATGAATAGCCCAGTTAATGTTCCAGCAACACTTAACAGCATGCCTTTAATAAGATCTGGCAGATAAAATGGGAACCAGATTAGAAAACCGTAAAATCCTAGGAAAGCGAAACGATAAAACATGTAGGGTATGCTTGCAACAGTGCCAGAAATAAGCGATATTATTAAGATGCATGTTCTTTTAGCACTTAAGGCTTTTGGCAATAGGAAATATAGGAGATCGAATGTTAAGCCGCCTAGAGCGTAGCCTAAACCGACAAACAGCGCATATAATGGTCCTGGACGAATTATTCTAGTCGCTAGGGAGGTTACTGTAGCCATTAGAGTTACCCTGCCAAATTTACCAGTTGATCTTGCCATAAGTAGCATTAGAAGCCAGCCTAGGAGGCGCTGTATGACACCGTGTTGACCCGTTAATCTACCTATTAATGGACCAAGATAGATCTGTGAAGTTATCCAAAGGGATGAGAATAGGGCTACTAGGGCAAGATCCTTTGAGCTAAATGCCTTAAGCTTCTCCGATATCATCCATTCATCCCCCTAGACTGTTAATGGAAAAAGTATCCCGCCGAAAAATATGTATGCTGATATCAATGACAATACTATGTCTAATAGTGTTGCCGCTGTAAAGACAAGTAATGGTTTACCATGTCCTATCTTAACAAAATCCTTAAAGTTTGTATTCAGCCCTATGCAGACAAATGCCATCGCAAAGAACCATGAACGTATAATTTTTGCCTGATTGATAATAATATTTGCTGAGCCTCCAAGAGATGGAATCAGCAGAAATGATGATGTGACTGAGGCAACTATAAAACCTAGAATAAATTTTGGGAATCTATACCATATCTCCAAGGCTCTAGGTTTCTCATCCATTTTTCTTTCAACCCTCAATGTCCAATAAATAGCCAATATAAAGGCTGCTATTCCAATGAGCACATTCTGCGACATCTTAATTATTGATGCAACCTTCATGGCTTTATCACTATGAAGCGCCCCCGCGGCAACAACAGCCGGGGTTGTATCAATAGTCCCACCAATCCACGCACCAGCAACAGCATCCGGCATCCCGACAAACCTCGCTATGAACGGCATAATAATTAGGAGCGGTATAGAGAATAGGAGGACAAGTGAAACCGTATAGCTAACTTCTTTCGGATCGCCCTTAACTGCCCCGCCAGCTGCAATCGCTGCTGAAACACCACAGATCGATGTTGCACTAGCCATAATCGCAGCGAAAGACTTGCTTAAGCCCAATTTAACCGCCAAGTAATAGCAGAAATACCAAACTATGAAGAGGCCGACAGATATTTCGAAGAGGCCGAATGCGCCGGCGGCAAGTAATGTTCCAAAAAGGATCTCTGAGCCCAGCAGAACCAAGCCAATCTTTATGAAGAGCTCCGTCTTTATTGATGATTTCAACCATTGAGGCGCGCCTATCACATTACTAATGAATAGGCCGATTAGCAACGCCCACAGAACGTACTCGAGACCAAGATAGTTAACGTAATCCTGACTGGCAATTAATAAAGCCACCAGAGACAAAATGAATATTATTGGAAAGCCTGCCGAATACTCTCTCAAATTATTCTTCATAGCTGCTACTGGAATACTTGTTACAAGTAGGAGAAGTAATCCAAGCGCAAGCAAATATGGTGTATTTGAAACGCTGAGAGCCACTGATAAATCGATGGTCCACTTGCCGATTCTTGGAATCCATAAGAGCAAGTTTGCTGAAGATAGCCCAAGTAAAGCAAGACCCAGCCAAACAGCCCACCAATCCTCACTCTTATAGAGTGGAAAAAGAACGTTCTTTAGCACAGTATTTTTCAAATATATCCCTCCATTTATAACGGAGTTATATAACTTTGTTATAATTTATAAATCTTTCGGAGAACAAGGTGGACGTGGCAACTTAAGACCGTATTATGAATTTAAATAACATTATTTATCATTCTGCTGAAAGCTTGAAATTTTGACTTTTCACTGAATCGACAAAGAGAATTTTGTTTCAGCATACGCGACCACACAATGATTTTAAGTCAAAAATCCTTAAGTTGGCCACGTCCCCACCAAGATCATAAAAGCTTATCGCTCTTGTTACGATTTTGGCACTTTTTAGTTTTATCTTTATCTTCATATTTTGATAGTCTTAAGTATTCGGTCTTTCATGCCCTCTGATCGTGAATGTACAGAGGCTTTGAGGAAGGTTGGGGTGCAGCCTCATCTTTGAGCCGTGAACCCATCCTGCAAACTGTTCTAGGCGGGCGATTTGCTTCTCGACTTTCAAGAGTACTTCGTTAAGAGGGGAGCCATGGATAAGGTGACAAACGTGATTTTTGAAGGGGCTGAAAAAGCTAAACCCCCCAGGCATTATTGAATCTATATGGGACGCCGAACGCATAATCATATGCCCAAGCAATCCAATATTAAGCATAGCGCCAATACTTCAATTTCAGCCATAAGAAAGGCTTTGGAAGCCTCAAAGGCACCTATAATAAGTGTCAGCCCAGTCGTTGGGGAAAAGCGCTTAAGGGGCCAGCGGACAAGGTTATGTCCAGCATGAGCTATGAAGCCTCAGCCTATGGGGTAGCCAAATTCTACTGGAAACTCCTAAAACACCTCAATTGATGAAGTTGACATCGCGCATAAAAAGCGTATAGAAAACTTTGGAATAAAAGTCACAGTAACCAACACTTTAATGAAAAGCATTGAAGACGCTGTTCGCCTAGTCAAAATTGTTATGGAAGCAGAATAAAATTAAAGAATATGTTTCACGGATTTCTACAGAACCAAATTCTAAACCCAAAATAACGAAGCCCAAACGCCATTCTCTCCATTAATTTCTGTTAAGAGACATTAACGGAAAAATATCGTGAAGCCGTGAACGATATTTCGTAATGTGGTCTTTTAGAGTTTTACCTTTGTTAGACGCAAAGTGTTTAGAAGGACCAGCATAGTTACGCCATCATCGCCTGCTGCTACAGTGAACCATAGAGGAATGAAACCCATAAGTCCTAATGCGCCTAATAATATTTTAACCCCTAGTGAGGCGGCTATGTTTTGTTTAGCAATTCTTACAGTTTTTTGGCTTAGCTTGATTAGGTAAGGCACCTGAATCAGTTCGTCTTTGACGAGGACGATATCGGCTGTTTCTAGGGCGACATCAACCCCGCTGCCTCTCATTGCGACGCTTACATCAGACGCGGCAAGGGCTAGGGCGTCGTTAACACCGTCGCCTACCATCGCTACTAGTCCGTGCTTTGCTTTCATCCGATCTACAATTTTTAGTTTATCTTCGGGGAAAAGCTCCGCATAAACCTCTTTTACGCCAAGTTTTTCGGCGATTTCATCAGCTATTTCCCTTTTGTCTCCAGTAAGCATAGCCGTATGAATTCCAATTTTTCTTAACGCATCCATTGCTTCTAATGCGTCTCTTCGCACATCATCAATTAAGCAAAGAGAAGCTTCACCAACTTTATTTATAGCGATGCATACGAAGGTGTGTTTCTCGTTCTCATAAAAAGCATCTATTTTCTTGCAGTTGCAAGAGTATTGTTGCATTAGATCCATGTTTCCAATAATCACTTGCGCTCCATTAACGTTGCCTATAATGCCCTTCCCAGGGATTTCCTCCACATCACTAACATGGAGTTTGTTGAAGGGCAATCCTTGTTCCTCAGCCTTTTTAACAATTGCTTTTGCTATGGGGTGGTTAGAAAATTGTTCCAAAGCGGCAGCGTATGTTAGCACTTCTGGATTAATTTCTCCGTTAGCCTTAATGTTGTGGACAACTGGTGTTCCTAATGTCAGTGTGCCCGTTTTGTCGAACACAACAGCCTTCACTTTAGCCATTTTTTCAACGTATATTCCGCCTTTTATGATGACTCCTTTTCGAGCAGCGATAGTTACCGCTGTGAAAGTGGTTGCTGGCACCGAGATTACGAAGGCGCTGGGACATGAAACAACAAGAAGTATCAGAGACCTATATAGCCACGTTTCGAAGGGTCCCCCAGCTATCCTTGGACCAAATATTGCAGTGAATGCTGCAAGCGATATGACAATTGGAACGTAAACTCGAGCAAACTTATCAACCAACTTTTCGATAGACGCCTTTCTTTTCCTAGACTCGACGACAAGTTTCACGATTCTTGAGACCAATGTATTTTCGGCACTTTTATTAACAACAACTTTAAGGACTCCACTTAAATTTAATGTTCCCGCGTAAACGTTGTCGTTTTGCTTCTTTAGAATGGGAATTGATTCGCCTGTAACAAGCGACTGATCGACGGAGGAGACGCCATCAACCACTGTGCCGTCTAAGGGGATTCTCTCTCCAGGCTTAACGAGAATCGTCATTCCGGGTTGAACCTCTTTTGCTTCTACGCTTTTTTCAGAACCATTAACTATCACTCTAGCCTTTTCGGGGATGAATTGTGAAAGCTTTTCAACGGTTTTTCTTGCTCTGTCTTGGATGTAGTCTTCAAAGTACTCCGATAATGAGTAGAGAAAAAGCACCGTTGCGCCTTCAAACAGAAAATCTAGATATGCGGCACCTAAAGCGGCTATTGACATAAGAAACTCTATTGAAAACCTCTTTTCGAAAACAAGTTCTTTTAATCCAATGAATCCGATGTATGTGCCTGTAATTATGACTGATGCATGGTACAGTATTGTAGAAAGGGATGCTGGTTCATTGAGCAAGGGTATAATAAATCCAAGTGGAACTCCTTGAAACAATAAGTCGAGCGAGCCTGCCACAATTATGGTGAGACCCAAAGCCACAGCTAGTTGGATCCATATTTCTCTTCGCTTCTGTTCCTCGAACTCTTCTGCTATTTTCTCGTTATTGTAAGCCATGTTGCCTCGTCTTAAAGAAGCATGAGTTGCTATATTAGATTAATGCTAAAATAGACGAGGAAAATATTAATGCATAAATAGAAATATGTTGCTATGTTAGTAGTAAATCGGTGAAGCTCAATGGCTGCGGTAAGTGTTACCATCCCTGGTGAACTTCTCAGGAAATTTGATGAGTTCATGAAGACGCGAGGGTATTACAGCAGGTCAGAAGCATTTCGAGATGCTATAAGGAGCCTTATGGCTGAAACAGAGCTTGCAAAGTTGGAGACCGGTAATGTAGCTGCCACTATCATGATCATATGTGATTATGCAAGAAAAGATGTTGATTTAAGAATGACGGAAGTAAGACATGAATTTGATGATGTAGTTATAGAAAATGTTCACAGACATATCGGCGAAAAATACTGCCTAGAAATTTTTATTGCAGAAGGAAACAACGAAAGAATACTGAACTTGGTTGGGAGAGTAAGAGGAATGCGAGGCATTCAGCAAGCCAGGGCCATGTTTATGCCATTGTAGAGGACCTCCAAATTGTATCAAGCATGATATTATTCAGAGGCGGTGACTCGCTAATATGACTCATCATTGGGGATATATGGCTGCCATCTCATCCCTTTATTGTTTGGAATTGGGGCGACATTAAACAAAATAGTTCTAGCGAATGTACATCCAACTGTTGTGGCCGGATTAATATATTTATTTGCAGGATTAGCTCTATCCATAGTTCGGTTATCGCCACTTCGTAATAGAGTCATGGCTGTTCTTGCAACGCCTACTAAAACAGAAACTAGAATCGGACGTGGCAACTTAAGGTTCACCTCCTTAGGTTGTTGTAGTAGTATGTGAGCATGTCGCAGATTAGGTTCCAGCATTCTATGCTCCTTCACCTCATGCCTTCGTTATGTTTTGGGTTTAC
>JAGTQL010000035.1:0-8647 GCA_018396555.1 Candidatus Bathyarchaeota archaeon
CCACATGCAACCTATGTGGAGCTAAAGTTAAATCTAAAAATCTACATGAACACATAGTTAAAATACATCCAAAACCTGCAAGCAACATTGACTAGTCAAAACCTAAATAGTTTGGAGATGAGTTCTTTAGATATCTCCGTTCTAGAGGTTGATCCTTTGGATGTTAGAATCGCTTCGCGAATTTTTGACGAGTTTAAAATAAGTCCGTATGATTGTGTTCACGTGGCAGTTATGAAAAAATCAAACATCAAGGAGATCGTTTCCGCAGATAGTGATTTTGATAAAATCACATGGATACAACGGTTAGACCCTAAAAGCGTCTAAAATTATTCGAATGTTGTCTCAACTAGTTTCTCTTCCACTGCTGGCAGTAGGTTTTCTGATCGTTTAATCCATTTAGACGTGAACTTTTATTCGCTTAATCTTTAAGATTTTTATGATACGGCTTCTGGATCTAGGTTTTGACTCCCCCGCCTTGTGCAAGTTTACGGCGTTCTGATCTTTCATCATTCTTTGTTATGTACTCGAAAGCTGGAGGCTCCTTATCGAATTGGTCGTAGTGGCTTTCATCATTCTTTGTTATGTACCTAGATGTTTGCCATAAGTCAACTTAAAATGAACATTGGAAATGGCACCAGGAGTGGGATTTGAACCCACGCGGCCCAAAGTGGGCCACAGACTGTTTAGTCCCTTCAATGAGGCTCCAGGCTTGGGCTCGCAGCGTTTGCTGTGATCTGCTCCCTACCGGATTCCCCGCCTATCGGCTCTAGGAGACCTCTCTATCTATAATGTCCACTATTACGCAGCGCCTATCTGCCTCTCTCCCTCTAACCTTTATACAAATCCTACCAATCTTTATCGCTGGCATAAACGCCCCCTCATCCTGCTTAATTCTTCCTATTATTTACATTTAACCATGAACCTTAAGCGGCTTCTCTATTAAGTATCTTTTCTCCCCAAGGAAACCGCCATCCCTGAAATGCGGCTTCTTTAATACGGAATCGTTCTCTTTCTCTATCTCTCTAGCCTCATCAGCCAGTCTCGCGGCGGCTCTCATAAGCTCATGCGCTACGGTAACTAGAGGAATATAGACTTCTGGGTTGTGAATCTTAAAGCATGCCTCAATTGTTATGACTGAAACTTGCTTAGCCATTTCATAGGCGGCCATGGCCTTTGCTCTAGCGTATGGGTTCAAAAAACCAGCCCTTTCAGTAGCTGTCCTACTATCTATTACAAGTCTCGGTAAAACTGGCTTCCCACCAGACTTAATTGCGTTAATTGCCTTATCGATCTCCTCAACAATAATATTTAGTACTCCAATTATAGCTAGGACCCTAATTACATCTGAATTATAAAGTGCCATTTCGGATGGATCTAAAAATTCTCTCCCAGCACCTATCATTGAGTCCGCTTCAACAATTATGTACCCGAAGCCAGACTCCTCAAGTTCTTTTATGATTCCCTTTGCCGGAGAGTCTGAGATCACTATTACTGGTTTACCTGTCTCTCTTGGAACTTTACGTGCCTCCGTCGGTCCAGACGTCGTTTGAGCTGGCCCAATGAATATTGTGAGGTTGGGGTCTTGAGCAGAAATCTCCCTAGCGCATTCTATACACTCCTCAACACTAACTTTCGCCCCAGAACCAATGACCCTTACACTGATATCTTCCCTCTCAGCTCTCTCATCCAAGAGAAATTATAGTAGTGGTAATGAGCCCAAACAGCCAGCCTTTAACAATTCCACTCATCTTTTTTTCCTCCGCTAGGTATTAACAGTTTGTTGAATAAAAAAGCTTGATTTAAATTTTAAGCCACTTTGATTAAAAATAAAAATAGATGGAGGGACTCCATATTTACTTCCTGAATTTCTGCAATTTCTTTAAGAGTTCTAGATCCCCCTCATAGTCTCCGGCGCATGTTGCGATGATTCCATCAACGATTCTTTCTAGATTTGCTACGACTTCCTCGACGCGGTCCATAACTGTAGTTATTGGCCAACCTATTAGCTTCACAATCTCAGTGTTCCTTGGGGTGCCGACTAGGAAGTATGAATATATTGGTTTATTCAGTTTCCTACATTCCTCAGATATCTTCTCAAGCATCGGTATAGTTTTCTCTTCCAACCTCATGAAGAATATAAAGTCCCAAGGAGATCTAATTCTCTCGATAACCTCATCTACTGATCGACGGGCCGTTAAGAGACAACCTAACTTTAAGTTTTTTACTTTGACGGTTGTGCGGAGGAAATCGCGTGCCTCTTCAGAGGATTTAAGCATTTTTATGGGCTCACCGTACTTGGGTATATCGCCCATAGTAATAACCAGTCCATCTAAACCAACAGCCTCAGCCGCTAGCGCTAAGCCCCCGACTTCCACGGGTCCCTTATAGTGTAATACGAAAATTGGTATTACTATTTTTTCTGGATACTTGGCCTTTAAGACGCAGCCAACAGCCGTTCCGCTTGGTGCGGGTCTTCCAGCAGCGCTGTCAGTTACGTTCCATCCATCTACTAAATTTTTTGTCTCCTCAGCCATTTTCAAAAACTTTTTCGTTGGGACAAACTCATGCAATATTCTCATTATTTTTCCTCCAATCCAATTTAGAAGAAATAAAAACGAACTATTACTTTAATTTTTGGTAATGAGGCAGAGGGAATAGGAGGGAGGCGCCATCATAACTTTCAATATTTCTTTCTCATTAGATATTCATGAATCGATTTGGCGGCTTTTCTTCCAGCCCCCATGGCGCTTATCACCGTCGCCTCCCCAGTAACTATATCCCCACCCGCATATACACCCTCGATACTAGTCCTCATATTCTCATCAACCACTATTGTTCCATCCTCATTAACCTTAAGCCCAGGTGTAGTCTGCTGTATAAGTGGGTTAGACCTCCTACCAATGGCGACTATAACCGTGTCCATATTCATCGTAAAGTTTGAACCTGGTATGGGGACTGGTCTACGTCTTCCAATCTCATCTGGCTCAGTGAGTTGCATTCTAATGCACTCCATCCTTCTTACCCAACCCCTTTCATCGCCATAGTATGCTACTGGGAGAGTTAGTATATCAAATATCACACTCTCCTCCTCGGCGTTCTCTATTTCCTCTTTTCTAGCTGGCATCTCAGCCCTCGACCTTCTATAAACTATATGGACTTCTTTGGCACCGAGCCTAATAGCGCACCTAGCGGCATCCATAGCCACGTTCCCCGCGCCTATAACCGCCACCCTATCCCCAATCTTTATTGGAGTGTCCCATTTTGGAAAGAGGTAAGACCTCATCAGATTGACGCGTATCAGAAACTCATTTGCACTGTAGATTCCGGAAAGATTCTCTCCCGATATCCCCATAAAGATTGGTGGTCCAGCACCCGTGCCAATAAATACCGCGTCGAAGCCTTCGTCTTTAAGAAGCTCTGGAATCGTGTAAAGTCTGCCAATTAGAGTATCTGTTTTTATGGTAACTCCAAGTTTTTTTATGTAGTTTATCTCTGCTTGAACAATACGTTTGGG
The DNA here is from genome assembly GCA_018396555.1 of Candidatus Bathyarchaeota archaeon. GTDB lineage: Archaea > Thermoproteota > Bathyarchaeia > Bathyarchaeales > DTEX01 > DTEX01. Next base: position 3,515 of record JAGTQL010000035.1, read on the forward strand.
AAGCCTGAACTCTGGGATTCCATACGTTAAAACTCCCCCAGGCTCATGGAGAGACTCGAAAATTACAACCTCGTGGCCGAGTTTAGCGAGGTCTCCTGCTACAGTCAGTCCCGCAGGTCCAGCACCTATAACAGCTACACGTTTACAAGTAGATGGCAATCTTTCAGGAATTTCAACCCCATGCTCTCGCTCCCAATCAGCTAAGAACCTTTCTAGTCTACCGATCTGTACTGGATCGCCCCTCTTACCCAATAGACAATTCTTTTGGCACTGATCTTCCTGCGGGCAGACTCTACCGCAGATCGCTGGCAGATTATTCTTCTCCTTAATTTTCAGTATAGCTTCTCTAAACTTCCCATCTCGGAGGAGTTTAATGAAGGCTGGAATATCTATTTCAACCGGGCATCCTAAAACACACTGTGGGTTAACACATTGTAAACATCTCTCAGACTCAATGAGAGCTTGCTCTTCATTATAACCTAAAGCCACTTCATCGAAGTTGCGTATCCTTACGTGTGGCGGCTGCTTCGGCATTGGAACAGCTTTCAAGCGATCCCATTTACTCATAACCTACGCCTCCTTACTCCTTTTATTTGCTTCCCAACATTCTAGAGCCATCTTTTCCTCTGAAAGAAAAGCCATCTGCCTTCTTATTAGCTCCCCAAAATCCACATCATGAGCATCAAATTCAGGACCATCAACACATGCAAACCTCGTTTTGCCGCCAACCGTCACCCTGCATGCGCCGCACATTCCCATCCCATCAACCATGATTGGATTTAGGCTGACAACCGTCTTTACTTTATATGGTCTTGTAACTTCAGCAACAGCTCTCATCATTACCGCTGGTCCGACAGCATAAATTAAATCGAATCTATGCCCTTTTTTAATCAGAATTTTAAGAACATCACTAACGAAGCCTTTATACCCTTTTGTCCCGTCATCTGTAGAGACATAAAATTCATCCGAGAATCTCATCATTTCCTCCTCAAAAATTAATAGTTCAGCGGTCCTTGCGCCTATTATAGAGACTACTTTATTGCCAGCTTCCTTAAGTGCTCGGGCAATTGGGTAAGCGGCCGCTATTCCAACCCCGCCTCCCACAACACATACAACTCCATAATTCCTCACTTCGGTAGGATTCCCAAGAGGCCCAAGTATATCTAAAATCACTCCGTTCTTCCCTAGCTCTCCAAGTTTTCTAGTTGAAACTCCAACCTCAAGAAAGACTAATGTTATAGTCCCATCCTCCTTATTCCAGTCAGCAAGAGTTAGTGGAAAACGTTCGCCTCTTTCATCAACTCTTAAAATGACAAATTGCCCTGGCTGGGCTTTTTTAGCTATTTCTGGGACAAAAACTTTTAAAAACTTAATTCTTGGAGCTATCTCTCTTTTCTCAACTATTTTGTACATTTCTTTTCCACTCGAGCTAACTCTCTTTGTACAGTTATAGATTTTGAATGAAAAGACTATTTACTAATATAAATCTTTAGCAGCGGAAAGTAGATAGTTTCACGGTAGAAATAAAGGAAAACTTTTAAATATATTTTAAATTCTCTTAAGCTATATGGGTATATTTTGCTGTAAAAATATGATGCTCTTGACAAGGACATTGTTTTGCTCTCGGTAAGGTGCTTTGCCTTATGGAGCTGATAGATACGCATGTACATTTAGAAGACGTCGAAAATCTTGGGGATGCTATTAAAAGAGCTGCTGAAGTAGGTGTCATCGCAGTTATCGCCGTAGGCTCAGATTATGATTCTAACCTTTGGGTGATGTATGAGGTCCGAAAGTATGATGTTGGAAAGTTGAGGATTTATCCAGCGCTGGGGCTTCACCCTTGGAATCTCGATGCCGCAAGAATTGAGACGACAATAGAATTTATTAAAAATAATATTGAGAAGGTTGTTGCTCTGGGCGAGGTTGGGTTAGATTATTGGTATAAAAATGTTAGGAAAGATGAGAACGAGAAAGAATTGCAGAGGAAAGCGTTCCGAAGAATACTTGACATAGCGAGAGAAAACGATAAGCCTGTCTCAATCCATAATAGAGGCGCATGGATGGACTGTGTAAATATGACTATTGAGGCTAATGTTAAAAAAGCGGTTTTTCACTGGTTCACTGGTCCCGATGACGCCCTAAAAAAATTGCTTGAACATGGATACTACATTTCAGCCACTCCAGCCGCAGCGTATAGTAAGGAGCATAGAAGAGCCATATTAAACACGCCCTTAGAGAATATCATCTTAGAGACTGATTCCCCAGTAGTTTACTCCGGAGAGGCTTCTGAGCCGGCTCATGTGGTTAAAGCGTTAAAATCAGTTGCGGAATTAAAAGGCGAGAGCATAAGCGTTGTAGCCGAAAAAACAACTGAAAACGCTAAGAGAATCTTTAAAATCAACTAATCTTTCCAATCTAGCCTGCTTTTTCTCCCCTCTGAAGAGCATTAACTATTTTTAGGCTTTAAAAATATGCTTATCTTCCATTCTAAACCTGCGCTTCTACTAGGAGAAGTTCCTCTTAAAAGCGCAGTTTGCTGAAATATTTAAATAACCTTCAGAACCTATCAGGTTTTAGGGCAAAATTTATGATTATCTCAGAGTTAATAACTTCTGGATGGAAGAGACAGCCATAAATCTCCCTAGATTCATGTTTAACCATGCATTCCATTGCCCCAACCTTAGCCAGCGTCTCTAGGGGTTTAGTGATCTTTGCAGCCCTATTTGTTAGAAAATATGCGTAGAAATACTTTTTGTCCACTAGTTTATTCTTTTTTATCAATTTTACCTTGAACACACCAATCCTTGTTTTATTGAAAAGCTCGCAACCTAAAATCTTTATAATGAGTTGACAGCCGGAACCTATGCCTAGAGTCGGCTTATCGAGTCTCTCCAGCCAAATAAACGTTTTGCCATCTAAAAAGGCATCATCTCTTAATGCTGATCCGCAAATAATCGCCTTTTCCGCAGAGTCTACGTCTTCCAAGTTAACTTTTGTGTAATGCTTAGTGAAGATGTTGATGCCTTGACGCCTAAGGATCTGTTCAACCGGCCTAACAAATTCCAGTTCACTTAACGGATCTGAGCATAGACTTACCAGTAGCACCCTCATTTACCTATTAGCCTCAAACTTTTTATCTTAAACATCCCTGAATAATCCTTATACTGAATTTCATATTCCGTCACCTCTATTCTTTTCTTAAAGAATGGCGCATCTAAGACTGTTGTTTCTATTTCGCCGCCTTCACCAGCAATGTTAATGCCGTATTTTCTCCATAAATTTACAAGTTCACTCACAAGGTCAGCGTCTATAATCCTCCCGAGAAAGCTCCTGCCAAGGGGATAGGCGAATACCCCGGAAATTATAGCTTTAAAGCCTTCCTTCAAAACCCCATGCAATAACTCTTCTTGATCCTTAAGCCATAGGGGATTAAAGCACCAGAGTCCAAGTCTATCGCATACTTTTTGGATCTTGCTCGCCTGATACGTGGATCTTATGGCACCAGTAACAATTCCCTCGATTCCGAACTTCTTCATGGCCAACTTAAGGGCTCTGGACAAATCAGCTAACTCCTCATAACTATCATCGCCAGTTTTCATTTGGATTATCGGTAATTCCATGGCTTCAGCCTGAAACTTTGTCACCCAAACATTTGGAAAATGGAAAATGCGGCTCTCCTCGCTCTTTGGGATTAGGCTTATTAGGCAAGCAATCTCATGGAATCTACGAGCCTTATAGATAGCTAAACATGAATCTTTTCCGCCAGAAAAGAGCGCACCTAACTTCATGGAACTTCCCGGCTGGATCATTCAAGATGATCGTAATTTACGATTTTAACGACATTTGATCCTTGGGGCACATTAAGGGACTTAGCCACCACTAAGCATTTGGCTCTAAGCATATATGTAATGGGCTTCCGGAGAATATGCTCAATCTCGGTTAAACTCTCATAGTATCCTTGCCCCTTCGCAATAATTATGTCAGCTTCCTTCAGACGCTTCATGAAATCTTTATAGCATTCATCTATGTTTAACCCTATTGAGTCGCTACCAGTAGCGATGACCTCCGCAACCTCATCCAGCCTCACTTGTAGTGCATCCTCCATAGTCGCATCATTTAAAATAGGCCCGGATTTCACGGCAGCTAAAACCTTAACCGGATAATTTTCAACAATAATTTTAATGAAGAATTTGTCGAACGCTATTTCTCCAGCGTTATCTAGAAGGTACAAGACTGATTTGGCTTTTGAAAGCATCTTCATAAGTTTAGGTGTGTCATCCAATACTAGATCACTATTTAAGCAGCCTAACAAAGATCTCTCAAGATCATCAAGGGAAATCTGATGGCCCTCAACCTCAAAGTCTATGGAGTTCCCACATATGGCCCCCAAGGCCGCAAATTTAAAAGCATCGCCGAAATCCCGTTTCTTAAACTCGCTCTTTAGAACCGGTATTAAATTTAGGGCTATCCTATTGGATTCCATCTTTAAATGCGCGAAGGGATCATTGTTCCCGGTGATTTTCTGAACAAGTCTAAAAACATGCGTATGCAGCATCGCTGGAGTCATGCTCATAAGGTTGTTGTCTTCACCTAGCCATTTTAGGGTCTCGATGAGAACTTTCTTTTGCAGTTCCTCATCATCAGTCGCCTTAGTAGCTATGTCATATGCTGTCCTCAAAGAGCATGGTATGCAAAGCAGATGCCCCTTCATGTAATTCTTTGCTCCCGCTTATAGCATCTCACCATTAAAGACGATCCGACTTTTATAAGTATTTTTCACGTCGCCGAAAAATTATAGAGAGCCCTTTAACATGGTAAGCCGAAAGGATCATTATAAGCGCTTAGATTCATAGTCAATAGCACAAATAGACTCAGAAAACTTAATAAGGTAAAGGAGAAAGAACCATTTAAAGCCTCATTTGTTGAGGCTTATGTAAACAGAATCTATAGCAGTGATCTCTGTTAAACATGGCTTAGGAAAGATGATGCGAGATGCGAGCGAAGTGGAAGAAGAAAAGGATGCGGCGTGAAAAAAGAAAGAGAAAGAAGAGACGTGAGAGATACAAGTGATTGGAATCTCTCCCTGAGGGAGGGGCAGTTTTTATAACGCCTAAAAATCCATTTTTTATTGCC
>JAGTQL010000035.1:8675-17647 GCA_018396555.1 Candidatus Bathyarchaeota archaeon
TAACTCTAGGAAGGTGCGGATGAATTTATGTCGATGTTTAGACAAACGGAGCAAATTTTAAGTGTCGCGAAGAATAAAGAGAGGATTCGCAATATAGGCATAATAGCCCATATAGACCATGGGAAAACAACCTTAACTGATTCGCTTCTGGCTGAGGCTGGTTTGATTCCGCATGGCTTAGCTGGGAAAGCTAGGGTTTTAGATTATCTTGAGGAGGAGCAGAGGCGCGGTATAACCATAAAGGCAGCCAGCATGTCTCTTCTATATGATTTTAATGGAAGCCATTATGTGGTGAACTTGATTGACACCCCGGGACATGTTGATTTTACCGGTAGAGTGACGCGAGCCCTGAGGATCATTGACGGCGCAATAGTTTTAGTTGATGCCGTCGAGGAGATCATGGCGCAAACTGAAGTTGTTGTTAGACAAGCACTAAATGAACGCGTCAAACCAGTCCTATTCATTAATAAGATTGATAGGTTAATTACGAATTTGAGGTTAAGCGCTGAGAAAATCCAGGAGAAGATATCGCGCATAATTCAAGGCTTCAATGATCTCATAGAGATCTATGGCGAGAAACCCTTTAAAGAGGCATGGAAAGTAAGCGTGCCCAAGGGTAACGTTGCCTTCGGTTCAGCCCTACATAGGTGGGGATTAACGTTCGATATTGCTCGAGAGAAGGGTTTAAGATTCAGTGACATAATCGAGGCGTACAAGGATGACAGCTGGCTGGATCTCCAAGAGAAAATTCCGCTTCATAGAGCGCTTCTAGAAATGGTGATAGAGAAAATGCCGGATCCATGTAAAGCTCAAAAATATAGGATTCCAAGAATATGGAGGGGGAACTTAGATTCAGAAGTTGGTATAGCGATGCTTGAATGCAGCTCTGAAGGACCTATGGCGATATGTGTGACTAGCGTTAAAAGCGATTCAAGCGGAGACATGATTGCTACTGGGAGAATATTCTCCGGTGAGATAAGTAGCGGCGATAGGGTCTATCTTTTAGGCGCAGGGAGGGAATGTGTCGTCAATAAAATATGGATTTACACGGGCGCGTTTAAAGAAGCCATTAACCATCTTAGTTCAGGCAACATAGTTGCTCTTTCCGGGCTTGGTCGCATAAACGCTGGCGAAACTATTATTGATGTGGCCCATAAAGAGTTTATGATTCCCTTTGAGATGATACATTATGTTTCAGAGCCTGTTGTCACTGTTTCTCTTGAGCCAAAGAACCCGGCGGACCTTCTACGCCTCATAGACATATTAAAAATGCTATCAATTGAGGACCCAAATTTAGCAGTTTCCATTAATAGAGAAACCGGAGAATATCTCCTCAGCGGAGTTGGCGAATTACACCTGGACATAGCAATAAAATCTATAAATGAGCATGCGCCGGACATCGAGGTAATAGTATCTAAGCCAATAATTGCTTATCGTGAGAGCGTAAGCAAGAGTGGATCGAACTTTACAAGTAATAGTCCAAATGGGCTTAACCAAATAACAGTGAGAGTTGAACCATTAGATAAAAACGTGTTAAAAATTCTTGAAGAAACCGGTGAGGGAGCCATTAAACATGCAGAGGCCCTCTTTGACAGGGCTGAACACATAATTGCTATAGAAGGAAATACTAACCTCCTAGTTGACTCAACTGAGGGTGGGTCTCCAACGGGGGAAGATCTTGAAGCTATCATAGAAGGCTTTAAGTGGGCTTGTCAATCCGGACCATTATGCGGGGAACCTGTTAGAGGCCTAAAGGTAAAACTGCTTAATGCGCGGTTACATGAAAGCCAGGCGCAAAAGGGCTATGCGCAGCTGATTCCAGCTACAAAAAACGCCATATTCGGATCCTTCTTAACAGCGCATCCAATACTGCTTGAAGCAGTCTGTAGGGTTCAGATTTCCGCGCCTGCAGAGCAAGTAGGGGACGTAGTGGGCATTATCGTTAGGAAACGTGGTAAAATCTCATCCATATTTCAGAGGGAATTTATATCCATCGTAAACGGGTACGTGCCGATGGCTGAAACGTTAGGATTGGCCGATGAGCTTAGGTCAGCATCTTCAGGCCGGGCTTTCTGGCAAAGCATGTTTTCTCACTGGGAGAAAATTCTAGACGACATTATGATGAACGTGATCCGCTCTATAAGATGGAGAAAGGGCTTACCGCCTGAGATACCAGACGCAAAAAGATTTGCTTATGATTGATATTTATTTTGCGTTAAGAAACTTATTTAGAGACCCCCGGCAATACGATGTGCCATCACATATAGCTGTGTTTAATTGGGGAAAACCTTCCCTGCACGTCGCAAACTCTAAACCATATTTATGGGCCAGGTTCTTCAGATTTTCAAGGATGCTCAGCCTTAAATCTTTATTTAAGTATTTGTAGCCCCCGATCCATTCGCCGTCAGAGTAGATTTTCGCCAGTTTCCATGATAATGCGGGATTAACTCTTTTTATTGCAGGTAATAAGCCTTTAACCACCTTCATTGTTGACACCGTAATCTGTTTAACACCTATTCTTGAAGCCCTTGAAATTATGCTTTCCAAATCCTGCCCATCGGAGTTTATTGTCGGTATTATTGGGTCTACCCTTACAACTGTCGGTATGCCCTCCTCTGAAACCTTCTTTAAAGCAGAAAATCTCGCATCTGGTTTAGGAGCATTTGGCTCTATGAGAGTAGATATATCATCGCGGTTCGTTGTTATCGTCATCGACACAACTGTCGGTGTTTTCTTAAAAATATCAATGTCCCTAACAACTAGATCGGATTTTGTGACTATGAGTAATGGAAAACCATAGTTAGCTAGAACCTCCAAGCATCTTCTCGTTATTTTATATTCCTTCTCAAGCGGTTGGTAGGGATCTGTTGAATCGCTAAGCATAACTGGTAGACGAAGCCGAGTCTTCTTAACCATCTTTAGAATTTCTTCCTTAAGTTTCAGACGGGGAACAGTCGGACCGATGAAGCTTGGGAATTTAATTGCATAGCAATATAGACAGTTATGCGCGCACCTTCCAAGATAGGGATTAATATTATATTTAGGGGGGCACGTACAGAAGCACGATTTAACCACATTGAAGACAGGTAGCCCCATGTTGTAAGCCACTTTACAGCCTTAAAAAGGATGAGCGCTCAGCATCTTATAAGCGCTTCCAGCAGATCTCTATAAAAGATATGTTCACCAAGGATTATCTTTGAGACGCAGCATATATGCTATAAAATTTGCTAGAACATGAATTGGAAATGTTAGGGCAACTATTATTACGGCTTTTGGAATTGAAAGCGAGGGCGGATCAACTATTAAAGCAAAGAATAAAGCCGCAATAACAAAATCTATTTGGTCAACAATCGGTAATGGTGAACCAGGCTTAAGATTAAGTCTCCTTTTAATAAATGAACCCATCAAATCGCCAAACAGAGCCCCGAGTGATAATGCGAAACCTAAAAATGTGCTTCCTTTTGGGAGGTTAACGTTTGGCGCAAGAAGTTCTTGCATCCAACCAACTAATGTGCCAATTAACAGCCCGGAAATTAAGCCTCTATACGTTTTATGTGAACCAAATATCGGCTTTCCATCCAGAAACCTTTTTCCACAGTCAATAGGTTTCCCACCGCCGAATATTACTGGTGAAGCGTTTGCACAGTAGGCTGGAAAAATATAGTATAGGGCATTAAATATCTCGCTAAATATAGACATAGAATACTATCCGCTCCAATCTAGGTCATTTTTATTCTGTTGTAATCGCATACACCACTTTCTCCTATCCTCAAGTATAAGGTTATCTTTTTTTCAACTCCGCAGCTTTTTTCTACAACCGCTCTGGTTACGCCATGTCTGCCAGTCCTGAAGAAGCCGACGATCGCAGTGGACCAGTATCTAAGGACCCTCGCAGCGACCGGTTCCACTAAAACGTCAACATCGTTTAAAATATTTCTCACCTGGCTTGTGAGCAAAATTGGTATTTGATTTATCTTTGCGATATGTGCAAGGGCAGCAATTTGACGGTTAAGCTCTCTATTAGCTTTAAAAGCATCCTCTTTACTTACAATCGCTGAGCGATAAAGAGTAGTTACTGTATCAAAGACTATTAAGCCGAACCCCTTGCCAATGTATTTCTCCAGCTCATCCATAAGTAGGGACTGTTCCTCAAACGTTGAGGGTGTAAGAAGAATTATCATCTGCGAAGCTTCACTGAAATCCTGTAGGGCGATTTGCATGAGTCTTTGCGGCGAAAAAGTTCCATCTGAATCAATAAATAGAGTTTTATAATCCATTCTGGCCGAATTAACGGAGCATTGAATGGCTAAGCTAGTTTTTCCAGTTTCAGCCTCGCCATATATGAGGGTTATTCCTCCCGGTTGAAGACCCCCTTCTAAAGCCCTATCGAGTGATGGGCAACCAGTAGGTATCCATCTCTTCAATTATCCCACATTTAAAATGAAGTTAAAAATTTAAATTTAGTTTTTTCTCTGTAGTAATAGGAGCGTGTTGAGCGTAGCGTTATGAAAATGAGAACTCAGATAGCTGTAGCAACGGTTTCAGGCAGAGCATACTTCAAGATTGTTAATAAACTCAAAGATATGGACATTACATTTTTAAGTTTGATACCGGGTGAACCTGTACCGCCATGGATTAAGGTTGTGATTACAACTGAAAGTGAGAAGAAACTGATAAGTCACCCTAGAGTTTTAGTATACAATGCTGAATTGGATCCTTCAAGCATAGTTGGTGAGGCGTTGAGGATAATTATGAGCAAAGAAATTTATGAGAACCTTGTCGTTGGAGTTGACCCGGGTAGAACCTTTGGCGTCGCAGTGCTCGCTGATGGTAAAATTATTAGGAGAGAGGAGGGCCTAGGCGTGGAGAAAGCCATAGATCTTATATTGGATGAGATTAAGAAGAACCCTTCAAAGAATCAAATCGTTAAAATTGGCAGAGGATTGCCAGAAACAGCTGAAGAGATTGCACGCGGGCTTGAAGCAGTCCTACCGGAAAATACTCTCATGGAGATGGTTGACGAGAACGGCACGAGCACATTGAAGGATAGAGGGTTTAAAAGAAAACTAAGCGATGCGGACTCAGCCATAAGGATAGCCTCTAAGAAGGGTGAACCCCGCCTAAGGAGCGTTTAGGGATGAGACAGAACGTTGAGAAAGGTAAAACCCTCCTAATTGATGGACCAGCATGCATAACCCTATCTTCTGGCGCCATGAGGGTTTTTGGAGCGCAAATAAAAGTTGGGGAGCACGTCATTGTTCGAGTGGGAAAAAGGATACCCTTTGAGGTGATGGAAGACTCCCAAATAGAAATGTTGCTCGGGAATTCAGCCTCCTGCCTTCTAATTGATGAAGATCCCATACCTCAATCATGGAAGGAAGCCGTAAGCACAATGCTTTCATCAAATAAAGGAACAGAGACCATCATAGTGCTTGGGGGGGTTGATTCCGGAAAAACCAGCTTCTGCAACTACTTGGCCAATACGGCTTTAAGCCTAGGTCGCAACGTATACCTTATTGACGGGGATCTAGGTCAGTCCGATGTAGGGCCGCCTGGAACCGTTGGTTTAAGCATTATCAAAACGCCCATTGTTGATCCATTCAACCTTAAACCGGACCATGTAATCTTTATAGGAATCACAAGTCCCTACACTGCGGGTAAATCAATCATAGAGGGTTTAGTAGATCTTAAGGCTAAGGCCATCGGCATGGGCTCCAACTTTGTAATTATTAATACTGATGGTTGGGTTGAAGGGGCTAGCGCGGTGGAATATAAATTACATCTAATTAAAATGGTGAAACCAGATTTCATCGTGGCTATACAAGGCAATAGCGAATTGAAACCAATAATAGACTCTCTAAGCAGTTTAGAAGCTGAAGTCTTAATAGCAGATGTACCAAAAAATATAAAGAAGAGGGATAGGGAAACAAGAAAAATTATTAGGGAATCATCGTACAAAAAGTATTTGAAAGATGGGAAAATCCACTCATACCCGTTAAGTTGGATTGCAGTCGATGGAAACTTAGAATTAAAGGGTAGAAACGATCAATTTCTTAAAAAGAGACTTGAAGAGATTGTGGGCAATAAAATTATCTATTGCGAAAATATGAGAAACCAAATCATCCTAGTTCTGAAGAGCGGGTCGACATTAAGCGATGAGGAAAATGCGAAGCTTAACGCTGAGTTTAAAAAGCCAATAAGGATTTTACGTGAGGGCGATGAGAAGGGGCTGCTTGTATCCTTAGAGGATAACAAAGGAAGATTCTTAGGTATTGGAACAATATACAGCGTTGACTACGATAGATCTGTGCTGAAAGTATACACCAACGTGAACGGCCCCGTCTCAAGAGTTCATGTTGGACGGATAAGGCTAGATGAGAAGGGAAATGAGGTTGAAGTTATTGTAAAGAGCCAATGAGACTTACTGATGGACACAAAGCATCAACGGGACAGGTATGGCATAGGGGCCTTAAAGCCTTACAGAAACTACGCCCAAGGGCGATGAATAGCATATGAACCGCAAAATAGTCCTTTGGATCATAGATTTCTTCAAGTCTAGCCCTAACGGATTCGTATCCTCCCTTGGATTGCGGGAATAAGCCTAGCCTTCCAGAGACTCTATTTACATGAGTGTCCACCGGTAGAACCGATCTGCCAGCGCAGAAGAGTAGGATTATATCAGCGGTCTTCGGTCCGACCCCTGGTAGACTCATCAATTTTTCTCTTGCCTCATGCAGTGGAAGCAAATATATGAAGGCAAGTGATCCATTAAATCTCTCGATTATTTCGGACGCGACCCTTTTTAGAATTATGGATTTATTTCGATGCAAACCTGCAACCCTTAATGAATTCTCAATGTCTTTAATTTCAGCTTCAGCTAAGTTTTTGGGAGTTATGGGCATTTTAGAGGCAAGGTTCTCATAGGCTTTTCTCACATTCTTTTCTGATGTGGATTGGCTTATTATTGTCCTTACAAGAAGACTGAATGGATCCGTGCACATATCAGCTAGGTTGGGAATAGAGAAAATGTTCTTTAGGGTTGTCAGGATAAGTTTAGCTCTATAGGTGCTTTCGTTAAGCAACTCATTTTTTGCATCCATGTTTTTCCTATAATGTTAAGTTTACTTTTATAAATTAATTATTTGTCAATAAAAGTTGAAGGGAGGGTAATGTAATGAGGGTTAATAGACTTAGGGAACTTCTAAGAAAGGGTAAACCAACGCTTGGAACAAGGATTGTCTGCCCTTGGCCTGGTTTAGTCGAGGTTATAGGCTATACTGGCATATATGACTATGTTGAGTTCTTAAGCGAGTATGGCCCATATGACCTTCACGACCTAGATAACTTAGCTAGGGCAGCTGAGCTCGTTGGAATTTCAACGATGATAAAGATCGACCAGGAACCGAGAACTTATCTGGCTGAAAGATCTTTGGCAGCCGGCATTCAGAACGTGCTTTTCGCAGATATTAGAACTGTTGAAGACGCTGAGGAGGCTGTAAGAGCTGTTAGGACGGAGCCTAAAGGCATAAACGGTTATAGGATGGATAGAAGGGTCGGATATATTGGCGCTTTAGCATCAGCAGCTGACCTCGTGAAAATATGCGATGATGCGGTGGTTGCATTAATGATCGAGAGGAGGTCGGCTGTAGAAAATCTTGAGAAGATTTTATCTGTTGACGGCATAGACATGGTTCAATTTGGACCAGTAGATTATTCAATAAGCGTAGGCATACCCGGAGAAGTTAACCATCCTAAAGTTAAAGAAGCTGAGGAGAAAACGATTAAAACGGCCCTAAAAATGGGCATATCTCCACGTGCTGAAATAAGCAGTCCTGAAGAGGCAAAGAGGTACGTTAATCTTGGGGTTCGTAACTTCAATATTGGCATTGATTTAAGAATGCTCTTCAGCTGGTGGAAGAAAAATGGCGAAGATCTGAGAAAAATACTTTCTAATATATAATTATTATGGTTGATTAAGTTGGAAAGGGCAAAAATCTTTCATGAGGAAACTACTGAGGAAGGAACTCTATTTTCAGTAACGATAATAGAACTGAAGAACGCTTTAATGGCATTATTAAGCGAGGGGGAGGAAGGGCTTGGAGCGCTCGCGGTCTCCATGCCGCCTCAGAGACTTGAGATTTCTAGGCAGCCTATTTCATCAACGCTTCTAGGTGAGCGCCACATCACGATCGCCAGGATCATAGCGGAGAGGCTGGCTGCACTCACAAACAAAATAGCTCTAGTTTCAGTATTCATTAGGACCGCAAGCGAGGCTAAGGCTGGACGGATATTTATGAAGTTACTTGAGGAGGCTCTGAAAAAGAGGAGCGGATCCCTATGAGCTTTAGAGTTTTCCTTAAAAAGGTGGAAGATCTGGGTGAGACGGTTCATGTATGGGATAGGGTTTCGCCAAACTTTGAGATTTCAGCGGTAATGAAATTTATTCCGCAGTTTCCGGTAATATTCTTTGAAAATGTTGATGGTTATAACGTAAGGGTTGCTGGAAACATTTGTGCAACACGAAGGAGAATATGTCTGGCCCTGGAAACTACACCAGACAAACTTTATGATGTAATTCTTGAGGCTATGAGGCAGCCTGAGCAGCCTAAAATAGTTGATGATTCACCGGTTAAAGAGGTTATTGAGGAGCCGAGGCTCTCTAAAATACCAATTTTAAAACACTTTGAGGGTGATGCAGGGCCCTATATAACGTCAGCTATAATTTCTGCCAGAAGCCCGGATGGAACCATCGAGAACGTTTCAGTTCATAGACTGCTTATGCTGGATGACAAGCGGCTGGCCATAAGGCTTGTTCCAAGGCATCTATTCAGGCTCTGGAGCATGGCTAAGGAAAGTAAGCATGATCTGGACGTCGCCATAGCCATAGGTGTGCATCCAGCTGTGCTACTGGCAGCTTCATGCTCACCGCCTTTCGGGGTGAGCGAATACGATGTGGCTAATAAAATGCTTAA
>JAGTQL010000034.1 GCA_018396555.1 Candidatus Bathyarchaeota archaeon
CTTGGAAACGCTCCTGAACTCAGATAACGCCCTAGCGGTCCTCCTAAGGCTTGACATCTGAACATAGAATGCTAAACCAAGAACCTTAAGCTCAAAAGGAAACCTATTCCTCTCGAATAGATGAAAGCGCTCAACAACATCCCTAACACCAAACATAAGATAAATAATCAGAAATGCAAGGCTAAAACCTTAAGTTGCCACGTCCGCATAATAAAGCGCTAAGCATTTAAGCGCAAATAATAAAATTATGCTGTTTAGGTGACGCCGATGGTCTTCTCAATCGTTGAAGCCACCGCGCCAGCAACCTCAGCCAACTTAGGGGCGGGATTCGATACCTTCGGCGTAGCCCTAGATGCTCTCTCAGACAAGGTTCTAATCGAAAAAATAGATGAAGGATCTCTCAAAATAGAAGTGGAGGGTGAAGGCTCTGAGTCAATACCAAGGGAACCTGAAAAAAATACGGCTGGAATAGTTGCAAATGAACTTCTAAAACTCTCGAGGGAAAAAATAGGTTTAAAAATAAGAATTCTTAAGGGGATAAGACCGGGAAGCGGTTTAGGGAGCAGCGCGGCAAGCGCGGCTGCAACCGCCGTAGCTATAAATGAACTTTTGGGTCTCAATCTAAGTTCCACGGAGCTTATAGGTTTCGCTGCGCTTGGGGAATTAGCTTCAGCCGGCGCCCCACACGCCGACAATGTGGCGGCCGCAATAATGGGAGACTTCATAGTTATAACCTCCAGGGAACCCCTAGAAGTTTTAAGATTAAGGATGCCGGATAACGTTGAGTTTGCAATAGTTCTCCCAGAAATAAAGTTGGATACAAGATTAGCGAGGTCGGTTCTCCCAAGAAATGTGGATCTTGGAAGAATGGTTCATAATGTAGGGCGTGCAGCATCATTCGTCGCCGGTATAGCCATGAACAATGTTGAAGTAATGGGTAAAGGCATGGTGGATGCTGTCGTTGAACCCGCTAGGGAGCGCCTTATACCAGGATTAAATCATGTTAAGGAAAAAGCCTTAAAATCCGGCGCTGCAGGCGTATCAATAAGCGGAGCAGGGCCATCAATAATAGCGCTTGTAAACTCTAGAAAAGTGAAAGCGAGAGATGTTGCGCTTGCAATGAAGGAAGCGTTTGAAGAGGTCGGTGTAAAAAGCATTCCAATATGCGCTAAGCCCGGAGATGGGGCAAAAGTTGTTAGAAGGGAGCGCTGAGAAACCTAACTAAACTGCGCAAGATCATCTTAACAATAATATTAATGGGTTAACTGCCTAGGTTGTTAGAGCAGCATATGAATATTTAGCAAAGCAGGTTACAGACCACGTTTTACACAAGCATGATTTAACACGATTTAGTCGATAATTTTTCCAATTATAACTTCAATGCTTTTCTCTTCGGCTATTTTTCTTATTTCTTCGGACGCTTCTCTTTTAGCTGAGAGTATTACTAGGATTTTTCTAGGCTCTCTAAAATATTTTGCCCTAGCGACCTCTACCTTTCTCAGTAGCTTCAGTATCTCATCTGCGGTCTCAGCATAACTTGTGGCCTCCCCAACTATCAGCGGCTCCTCCAAGAATAGGTTTATTTCCTCACCATTCACAAAACCTCTCACTAACTCCGCATACTCAGGTATATCCCCCGATTTCCTCATACCTGCAGTTAAGAATTTCCTAACGAATTCTTCGAATGTTAGTCCGGCAAACTTGCTTAGCTCGCCGAAGCCGCTTATCATTGCGGCCTCCAGAGAATTAAATCTTTTCTCAAGAGAATACACTCTCTTCTCCATTCTAATCTGCCCTTCCTGAAGTTGCTTTATGACTTCAAGCATTCTGTTGAAATCCTCTCTAAGCCTAATCTGCTCCTCCCTAAGCATATCAATTTCCTTCCAGATCTTTGTTTGCTCCTCCCTGAGTCTAACCTGTTCCTTGCTAAGTCTAACCTGTTCTTCCGTGAGCTTGACTTGTTCCTCCCTAAGTTTGACCTGCTCCTCCGCCAGGTTGTCAAGCCTCTTCAGTATCTCCAATAGCCCCAAATAGCTAGCCACAGCATAACGAAACTCTATATCTCTGTCCAAGAGTTCTAGGATTTCCTTCTTTAGCGACTCCATTTTGGTCAAATATCTAATGGGAATTGAGAGATATTTAAACTCTTTCAAGAAGTTATTGAGGAGAATGTGTCCGCTGTTAAAAGGGGGTGGAAAATAACGAGAAAATTTTAAATTGCTATAAATAGAGAAGCCTTAAAACATTATATTCGGTGCTTTCCATGAAAATCACAGATGTTAAGGTGGCTGTAATTAGAGGAAATTTTTGCTGGCCTCTTGTGAGGGTGGATACTGATGAGGGGATAAGCGGTTTAGGTGAAGCCCGAGATTATTCGCCAGCGCATCACTATGTAATACCATTGAAAGAGCAGGTACTCCGCCTTAAAAAAGTCATTGTTGGCGAGGACCCAACTAATATTGAACGCTTATTTGCGAAGATTCGGGCATATGGTGCGGAGGGACGTTTCGGTGGCGCCGTTAGCGGAATTGAGATAGCTTTATGGGATATTCTGGGCAAATCTCTTGGGGTTCCCGTCTACAAGGTTCTAGGCGGCAAGTTTAGGAGTAAAATTAGGATTTACTGTGACTGCCACGCTGGCAGAGCCATAAGCGATGCAGCAACTGATTACTCCTTCGAGGGGGCGGAAGAGTTCTATACGCCTGAGGCATATGCTGAGGCTGCTAGAAAAATTAAGGTTATGGGTTTCACGATACTGAAGTTTGATCTGCATCCTCAATACGCGGGTAAGGATGCTCTCATAGGTAATGTTCCAACAAGTAAAGCGATCAAATATGAAGTTTCCGTTGTTGAAGCATTAAGAGAGGCAGTCGGGGATGATTTTCCGCTAGCCCTTGATTCTTATCAGGGAGGTACTGTGGAGGGCGCGATTAGATTTGGTAAAGCAGTTGACCCTTACAGATTGCTCTGGATTGAAGATGTAATCGACTGGAAGGATACTAGGGGCTTCAAAACGGTAACCAGAGCCATTAAAACTCCCACATTAACTGGCGAGGACATATATACTGCAGCAAGTTTCAAACCGCTCATTGAAGAAAGAGCGGTGGATATAGTTGCACCAGACATAGCCACAAACGGCGGAATAATGGAGAACAAGAAGGTTGCCTGGCTGGCAAACCTATATGGATTATCAGTAGCTCCCCACTGCGCGGGGTCACCAGTATCAACTATGGCTAATGTCCACGCAGCCGCAGCGATGCCTGAAAACCTGATAGCCATTGAATTTCATGCGGTAGCTGTGCCATGGTGGGATGACCTTGTGGAAGGGGTTGATAAGCCAATAATTAAAGGCGGATACATAAGTGTTCCAGAAAGACCGGGGCTAGGCGTGGAGATAAATGAGAATATCGCTAGGAAGCATCTTATGGATGGCGAAACCTGCTTTGAATAAAGCCTAAATCGACCTTCAAGGTTCCCTCCACTTAGCCTTAAATATCACGAGAAGCATGGAGGCAACAATCATCCCTAAAAGGATAAGCCAGCGGATTAAAATATCCTCTTGTGAAAGCGGCATAAGCCCAGAATAAGCCCTAATCAGTCCGGCAACATTAGACGTTGGAAAAATGATGGATATCCATCTTAGTTCGCCTAAAAGTTCTTCTGGATAATAGACCGGGGGGAGAAAAACCAAGCCTAGGCCGAGGATGTTAGATATGTTGTTTAAGGTGTAAATACTTGCCCTTCTAAGATACGTGGATATGGTAAAACCTATGCAGCTCAAAACAGCCCAGCATAAAAGCAAAGATATAAATATCCACCCCAAAGATTGCAGCGGCAGAAAACCAAGCCCCATGGCTAACGCTAAAAAGAAAATTATTCCGGGCAGCGAAAGGATTAACGGGGCTAAGGCTACTCCCACCATATATGAAACCGGGTGAACCGGCATAGCCACAATCATCTCCCTAATCTTTACATACCTATCCAACGCAACGTCTTGTATGGCTGAAGAAATGCCTATAAAACCAACGGTGGAAATTACGGCTCCCACTAATCCGTAGCTTATTTCACCTCCGAAGACCAGCATGAAGAAAAGCGGCAATGCGCTTATCAATCCTATGACAATTAGCACTAATGGTTGCCTTTTTAAGTCTGGAATAGACTTTAGGGCAGCGACCACCAGAACATCTCTAATCATTTTTCCAATCATCATATTCTCCTCTAATGAGTTTCACAAAGATGTCTTCAAGCGTGATGGGTGATGCTTCAGCCTTCAACCCGCCTTTCAAAGCTTTTTTCACAAGTTCTACGGCTTCATCCCTATCATTAACATAAATTATTCTCCTATTGCCAAAACTCACTGAAAAGCTGCTGCTGACAAGTTTTTCCAGCGCTTTCGGGTCTCCCTCAGCAATAACCCTGAACTTTTCCTTAGTTAATCCTTTAATTTCTTCCACAGTTCCTTGCGCTATTAGACTGCCCCTATCAATTATAGCTAGCCTGTCAGAAACCATTTCGGCCTCCTCCATTATGTGAGTTGTTAAAAGAATCGTTTTGCCCTCTTCAACCATTTCCCTCAAGACGGCCCAAACTTTCCTCCTCGCAACAGCATCTAAACCACTTGTAGGTTCATCAAGCATAAGGACATCCGCATCTGAAGCCAAAGCCAACGCAATTATCGCCCTCTTTTTCTCCCCGCCAGAAAGCGTTGCACATGCACGATCTTTTAAATTCCATAGCTCCACAGCCTTCAAGGCTTTTTCAGAGTTTTCCTTAGCCTTTAGCTTGCTCATGCCGCGGAGAAGCGAAAAATAGTAGCAGTATTCCCAAGGCGTAAAATTACCATATGTCGCCACATCTTGCGGAACAACGGCTATATGCCTCCGCACATCTTTATACCCGTCTAGAACATTAAACCCTAAAACATATGCTTCACCGCTCGTGGGCAAAAGCTGCGTGGAAATTATCCTGAGAAAAGTTGTTTTGCCAGCTCCATTTGGACCGAGAAGAGTGAAGAGTTCACCCTTCCTAACCGATAAATTAATGCCCTTTAAAGCTTCGGTTTTCCCTTTATCTTGATATATTTTGACGAGATTGACAGTTTTAACCGCATCCATTAGATTCAGCCCTTTAATTCAGCTCCAGCATAGCATTTAGGTAACACTACCAGTGCTGCCCTCATTTATTTATCCAAGGTCTAAAAATGTTAGCTCCTACGCAGAATATTTCAACTTCTTCGTCGCCGTCATTTATGAAGCTGTGAGGCATGTCTGTTGGCAAATATATGCAATCTCCGGCCCTAACCTTAACTTTTTCCTCTCCGATAATGATGATTCCGGAACCCTTAATCATATAATATACTTGCTCATGATCCTTGTGAGCATGAGGCTCTATTTTAACGCCCACTGGCACGGTAGTTATCCAGCACTTCCACATGGTTTGAAGGCATTCGCTTTCAGGATCTTTGTTGGAACTGTCCTCTAAGCTTGCACAGAAAAGGTCACGATATAAGGCCTCCCCATGCTTACGTACAGCATAGACTCTATCTCTACTTTGTACTCTTACCATGATTTAATTTTTAGTAACCAACCTTTTAAGAATTATTCCTTTCAAACCTTAATTTCGGCACATCACTGCAGCACCTAATATATAGGAGCCGCCTCGAAAAGCTAATTTCCACCGATTGATTAGTGCGTTTTGTTCTTCTAAAATCCTGTTTCCTTAGCAATAATTATTTTTTCGCCAGCCTCAACACCTAAAAGCCTTGAGGCGCTGCCCTGGTTGACTGAAATCTCTAGAAAGCCGCTGCTTCCAATTATGGTGAGCAGCTCATTTTTTGAAACATATCCATAAGCTTCACAAAGCTTTAACCTTAAGTTTTTATCCCGCACTTTAACGAGCAGCGTATCTCCCTCCGAAATCCCCGCAGAAGTAAGGTTGCTTTGCGCTATGTTAGTGACCAGATTTCCAAAATCATCGGTATAGATCACCTCACCTTCAATAAGCCCATCGTGAAGCTTAGCCTCAGCGAATCTTGGAATGATGGGATCAAATATTTCTGGGCCGAACTCCGATATTGGAACCCCTTTAGCTAAGTATGCTGCTGCCGGACTGAATATATCGCGCCCATGAAACGTCCTCGATATTTCGCTGAGCATATACTTTGGATTGGAAATGACATGGATATGCTTGATTCCATCCATTTTAGATGAAGGCATCAAAAGCCCATTATCCGGTCCAACGTATAAGCCTCTTTCAGTCTCAACTATTATTGGCCGTCTCTCAGTGCCAACCCCAGGGTCAACAACGGCTAAGTGAACCGTCCCCTTAGGGAAGAAGCGGGATGCGCGAAGAAGAAGGAAGGAACCCATTCTAATATCGAATTTTCTAACACCATGGCTTATGTCAACTATGCGGGCCTCCGGGTATATGGAAAGTATGACCGCCTTCATTTCAGCAACGTAAGAGTCCACTAAACCGAAATCTGAAAGCAATGTAATTATTCGGCGTCCGTGCATATCGATCGCCTAGTATAAATTGGAATTTAGATTAGATTAAATGGCCTTCACCACATGTCCATGACAAGTCTATGCGCATCATCCTCAGATAGAGCCCTTGAGTTTTTCTCAATTAGACGTTTAAACGTGAGAACCTTGCTGGCAATTTTCCCAAGGTCGCTCTCTGAAACCCCTATCTCCCTTAACCTTTTTGGGGCGTTCAATTCATCTAGAAGCTCCATAATCTTATTAAAAATGAACCTTTCCAGATCATCCGGACTCTTTACGTTTTCCCTGTAGCTGGCATCTATTTTTTCAGCTATCTGCGGAAGCTTATGTCGTATTGCTGGAGCATTAAACTTGAAGGCGTAAGGTAGGGAAAGCCCACAGGAAAGCCCATGTGGAACCCTATATGTTACAGAGAAGGAGTAGGCGAGGGCATGTCCTAAGCAGACCCATGAATTTATAAACGCCATGCCGGCCATTAAAGCACCTAGGCTCATGCCAAACCTGCTTTCCTCATCACCGCTCCTGTAAGCCCTAGACAGATACTTGAATATAATTTCGATTGATTGAAGTGCCAGTGTGTCCGTTATTGGATTGGCGCTAACCGCCATTAAAGCCTCAAATGCATGGCTTAATGCATCCAAACCAGTTGAGGCGGTTACTCTGGGAGGCATGGAGTAGGTTAACTTAGGGTCGACAATGGATTCGTCGCTAAACAAGTATGGACTTATTATAGCCGATTTGGCTTCTTCATCCAGCAATGTTATTACAGCTACATGGGTAACCTCAGATCCTGTTCCAGCAGTCGTTGGCATAAGAATCTTCGGAAGCCCAGGTTTCACCACAAGGTTCACACCGATATACTGCCTCATAGGTTTTCGATTTGTCGAGGCTATAGATGCTACTTTAGCCATATCTAAGACGCTGCCTCCGCCAATCCCAACTATTAAATCGTATCCTCCCCCTCTAGTTTTTTCAGCAACTCTCTCGGCGTCTTCTAGGCTTGGCTCCGCTCTGATGTCGCTAAAAATATCTATGCTTAAGCCTTCGCTGAGAAGATTTTTCTCCACATTTTTTATTAAACCGCTGGATCTCAAGTTTTCATCAGTAATAAGTAGAATTCTGTTTCCCCCCAAGGCTTTAGCTTCTAAACCAACCATGCTTGAGGAGCCAGTGCCAAAAACAATCCTCTTAGGTAGTTGAAAATTGTAGATTTTTCCCATAAATATGCTTAAGTCCATGTATTTCACTCAACAATTATATTGCAACTCTTAGAATAAAAATGATTTTGCATCAATTTCAGCATAGTGTACACTATGGAGGCAAATTTTCCTCACCATCAATTTTAATGTCCAAAACCACGGTTTCCCCCTTTCTGACACTTCTCAGCCCATCTTCAAGCGCCAGCCTAAGCTGTTGCGGTTTCTCCACACTAACGCCTACGCATCCAAATGCCTCCGCTATATCTGCAAAACTCGGATTCTTTAAGCTGACAGAGATTAATCTTCCATCATAGATGCTTTTCTGATGATGTTTTATCGTGCCTAATGCGCCATCATTAAATACGCACACTAGCACCGGCGTTTCTTCCTGAACTGCGGTTGAGAGTTCATGCATGCTCATGTAAAATCCTCCATCACCACATATCGCCACGACGTATCTATCTTCCTTATTAATTGCAAGTTTACAAGATATAGCTGCCGGTAATGCGTATCCCATCGGTCCAAAGCATCCTGATTGTATCCACGTATATGGCTCATAAATTTCCAGGAATGTTGAAGCCCAAAGCTTATTATTTCCAGCGTCTAAGGTGAAAACAGTCTTTCTATCGCATGATTTGCGGATCTCAGCGCAAACCCTTTGAGGCTTTAACGGGGTTTCCTCCGAAAATGTTTTTCTATACCACTCGGATCTTCGCCAATCTTCCTTCATAAACTCCATGAATTTGAGCCATTCTCTTCGCAGACTCTTCCCTAGATCTTGAAGGCTTCTTGCCTTTTCAATCATCGCTGCTAGAATCTTCCCTGCATCGCCAACAATGCCCAATTCAACCGGATAGTTTCTGCCAATAACCCTTGGGTCCACATCAACATGGATCAATAAGGCGTTAGGATTTATATTAGTCCACCACCTGGTGCTTAAGGCTGCAAACCTACATCCAACAGCCAGTATAAGATCGGCCTCAGCGAGGATCCTATCATTAAAGTAGGGTGCATGAATACCGATTCTGCCAGCTGAGAGCAGATGATCCTCAGGAAATGATCCTCTGCCATTAAAGGTCGTTGCCACTGGAATCTCTAGATATTCGGCCAAATTCCTAAGCTCACCGCATGCTCTGCTGGAATAATGTACACCTCCGCCAGCTATTATGATTGGTTTTGAAGATTTAACGAGAAGATCAAGAACTAAATCTATGGACTTTGGGTCGCCGCATGATTTAGGCGGAGAAAGAATCCAGGAGGCTTCTTTGGAAAGCGCTTCATCGCTATACTCTATAGGTTGATTCTGAATATCATAGGGCAGGTCAATATGTGCCGGTCCAGGTCTGCCCCATGTAGCGGCCTTAAAAGCCTCCCTTAAAGTTTCAATTGCCTTATCTGGCTTTATCAGCCGCGTTGACCATTTTGTTATCGGCGAGAAGAGAGCTACATGATCAAGTTCTTGAAATGCACCCCTTCCTAAATAATACATAGGTTGCTGCCCAGTAAAAACAATAACTGGACTGCTGTCAGTCCATGCGGTCGCCACACCGGTTAACAGATTTGTCGCCCCCGGACCACCCGTTCCATCACATACTCCGGGTTTACCTGTGAACTTTGCATAGGCATCCGCCATATAGGATGCTGATTGCTCATGTCTAACAAGTATATGCCTAATAGACGAGGAGTAAAGGCTATCGTATAATGGACATGTTTGAGAGCCCGGTATGCCAAAAATGAAGTTTACATTCAATTTTTCCAGAAATTTAATTATTAAATCAGATACTTTCAAACTCGTGACCCCTCGAACCGCCAATAAATAGTTTTCTTGAATTAGGTCAAAAAATTTACTGTTTATTATTAGGAAAAGTTAAAATCCATCGTTTAACCCTCTAATATTAGACATTAAGATAAGGGCAATTGATATTATGGAAAGCGAAAAATACAGAAAGTTCCTCGAGATAGAGTCGAAAAAAGCCCCCCTAGAGAAGAAACAATCCGATATGAGGGAGCGCTTCTGGATTTCCTGGGGGGAGAGCGTTGATAGAGCTCCAGTTGAGAAGGGGTCATCAGACATAATTGACTCATTATATTTTGGCAATGACCCCTCGAGGACTGTTGTGATCGACCGTAAAGTCGCGAAGATCCTCCAGGAGCGCCTAAGAGGATTGGAGGAGGAAAACATGAGGCTTCATAAGCGCGTGAGGCTGATGAGGCTAATAATGTACGCTCTCATTTTGATGATAATTCTCATGGCCATAGCCATCGTTCAAGCTGAACCTTTAATGTTGCCCCTGTAGGAGGATTAGGATTAATATGCTGCAAAACAAGATAATGGATTTAGAGAAGGAAATAACGGCTCGTTTCGTTGGGAATGAAGAAGCCATCAGAATGATGGTGTTAAATCAGCTGCATCCGCGTTCAGCAACGCTTATACGCGCACCGCGTGGCGTTGGTAAATCAACACTTATGCTTCTGCTCCTTAAGGGCGTAGCTGGCGACGATTTCGTCGTCATATCCGGCGCCTCCGAGGTTAAGAGGGGCGAGGTTGTTGGTAGACTGCATATTCCATCGCTTGAGAAGGAGGGTGTTGAACGGGTCTTATGGGCTGCATTCACTAAGAGCAGAGGGAAGGGTATTGACGAGCTCAATAGGCTGAACCCGTATACAACAGCTAACATACATCACTTAATGCAGTTCGGTGAAGTTTGGGCTTATGGACAGCAATCAAAAGTTGAGGATTACATACTCATCGCAAATGAAAATCCATCGGATGTAACATCCTTTATGCATCCGCCACCATTCTATGATAGATTTGACATATGCATCTTCCTCAGAACATTAACTTTAAGCGAAAAATTCCAGCTTCAAGAATTATTAGATAAATATGAATGGAACCTTGTTGAATCTATGCCGCAGGTGCTCTCGTTTGAGGATCTTCAGGAGATTAGAGAAGGGGTTGCGGGGATAGATCTGGATCCAGATTTAATTGGATACATCAATTTGCTAGTTAGAGATTTTCAATCATGTATACGTGGAAAAGAAAGCTCAGAGGTTAAACCGCCAACACTATGTGAAGGATGCCACTTCATACGCGATGTATGTGGAATGGTAAAGGAGCCGATAAGCGAAAGAGCCACGGTAGTATTAATGCATCTAGCTAAGGCGGTGAAGTGGCTGTATGGAAAGTGCAGTCTAGATGATGTCTTCCAGATGGCTTTATGGATCTTTCCACATAGACTAAACCTGATCCGGACTAGAAATATCCTAGGCGACATACAGGAATTGCTTGAGAGGGAAAGGATAAAGATGGAAGATAGACGATTAAGGAGACAATGGTCTTTACTAAATGAACTCATAAAAGGCTTCAATCCGTCAATATATAGGCTTGCAAGGGACGCAGCCGTTGAAGATGTAACGTTCGCTGAGGAGCTGATTAAAATGGAGGAAAAATGGATCGGCGAGGGGCTTATGAAGCGCGGCGAAGACATATCGACACAGATGGGTTGGCGATTACAAGGATACAACTATTGGAGACCAAGGTAAATGGCTGTTCAAATTGAGGAAATAATTAAAATTTTTAATGAGGCATGGATGGAGCTGCATTGCCCACCAGTTACACTTAAGTTTGAGGATGAACGCCATGGAAAAGACTTAGGAGACCGCGCGGGTTTTTCCGCAGTAAATGGTGAAGTCCGTATCGGGTCGAAAGTCATACCTAAGGGTTGTGACCCACAGAAGTATCTGTTATGGTTTTTCCGCCATGAGCTCGCTCATGTGCATCATTGCCCCTATGATCTTAGAACCGCCTACAGCCTGGAGAAAGCGGCCCATGATATCTTGGGAGACTGGGATCTCGCCTACTTGGCAACGCATTTATTTGCGGATCTGCAGATCAACATAAATTATCTTCCGAGGAGATTCGGTGAGGTTCCATATTTTATGCAGGTTCTAAAGGGCAGACGCCTATCACTTTTAGAGCACTTGCTTCAAGAAGTATATTTCCTGATAAATCCAATTTCTAAGTCGAGTGACAAAACCCTTGAGAATATCTCAAGGGAGATTCTAGCAGTTATGCTTCTTGATAAACCGTGGCATTCAAAGGTTCAAATATTGGCAATAATTCTCAACAAGATGAGGACACTTTACCCTAATCTTCTATCCGATAGGAAGATGGAGAGGCATGTACGAAGAAGCGTTCTCAATGTTAGGGAGGATTTTCTGCCAGACTCACTGAAAATGTTCGAAGAAATTTTCGGAGGGATCTCTGACGCTTCAGATGCGAAGGAATTTTTCAAACAGTGGATTGAACCCCGCTTGCCACCAGAGGAGAAAGAACGAATAAGGAAGACCATTGAAGAGAAAGCGAGGATGCTGAAGAGTAAAGCCGAAGAAAGCAAAGAAAAATCCGAGTCCCTTGAAGAAGGGAGAGCATTTGAAAAAGAAAAGGGTAAAAACGGTAAAGGTGCTCCGGAAAAACCGCTTCATGAGGGTTTAGAGGAGCCGCTTTTGCCAACGTCGCTCTCAAAACCCTATGAAAAAATTGATTTTCGCATCTTCAATGAGGCTTTCTGGAAAAGATACTGGTATAGGTCTAGGGCTGAAAGAATAATTATGCATTACCTATCGGAAAATCCCTCTAGGAAACCAGTTTGGGCAGTTGTTAAATATCCCGATGACTGGTATATTGAGGATGAAATTGAGGATTTAGATATAGACGTAAGCCTTGATGAGGGCCCCTTGATACCGGAGGTTACAACATTAAAATGGGTTGAGGAACCAACCTTCCATGGGCAGTCCTTAGTCACAGGCTTCGTCCCCTCAGAAATCACGATTCTAGATGCAAGTCTCAGCATGTCAAAAATACATGACGACGCGGCCATAGCTGCTTTTATAGCGTATCTTAGTGCGCATAAAGCTGGTGGAGAAACCTCTGCATTAACGTTCTCAACAAAGTATTTTTCAGCAGATTGGGATTCGCCGAATGATCTTAAAGAGATGACTCTTTCAATGAGTTTTAATGAATACACCGTTTTCCCAGCGTATGAAGTTGAGAGGCTAACCTCCAAGAACCCGGGAAATTGCTTCATCGTGGTGATAACTGATGGAGGATGGCAAAATATTGATGAGGCCATACCTATGTTGGAAAGAGCCGCCGATTTCGGACATAAAATAGTTATATTTCTCCTTCCGGGAGGGGAATATCCTGAAAAAATTAATATTCTGAAGAGAAATCCGCACCTAAGGATTTACAATGTTGATAGGCCTGAGGTTGATCTTCAAGGATTAGTTCTTTCAGAAACAATTAAAACATACAGAACTTTTCTGCCGTAAATTCGCTCTTTTCCATATTTCTTTCTAGCCGTTAACTTATTTATTCTGCTTTAAGCAGATAAGAAATTGGGGAATAATCTTTGAAGACAGTTAAAGATCTTGGTGAAAGAAAGGTTATTGAGATGATTTTAGAGCTTTTGGATTCAATGCCAAATATGCCCGTTCCCTTCGGAGATGATGTCTCAGCCATTCAAATCGATGAGGAAAAACTGATCACCGCAAAGGTGGACATGCTTGTCGGTAAAACTGACGTGCCTCAAGGCATGAGCGTGAGGCAGGCGGCTAGGAAAGCCATAGTCATGAATGTAAGCGATTTTGCAGCTAAAGGTGCAAAACCGATCGCCGCTTTAGTCTCGCTTGGTTTACCGAGCAATCTCACCGAGGAAGAAGTTAGGCAGATAGGTTTAGGCCTAAATGATGGCGCTAGGGAATATGAAATTTACGTGATAGGCGGAGACACAAATGAATCCTCAGATCTAATTATAGACTGCGCCCTAGTAGGAATCTGCAAAAAAATGAACCTTATGATGCGCAGTGGAGCTAGGCCTGGTGATATAGTTGCGGTGACAGGATATTTTGGGAAAACCTCTTCTGGACTTAAGATCCTACTGAACGGTTTATTCCCACCCGAGGAGTTAAGGCATCCCCTAGTGGAGTCGGTTCTTATGCCTAAGGCTCGGCTTAGGGAAGGTTTGGCTTTGGCGGAGATTGGCGCTGTAACTTCCTCAATAGATTCCAGCGATGGATTAGCGTGGAGCCTTCATGAGCTCTCGAAGGCAAGCGGTGTAGGCTTCATAATAGAGAATATTCCAGTAGCTCCGGAAGTTCGTGCCTTCGCTGAGAAGTATGCGTTAGATCCAGTGGACCTGAGCCTTTACGGCGGAGAAGAATACGAGCTTGTCGTAACTGTTAAGCCGGAACTTTGGGATAAGGCGAATGAAGTTTTAGGCAGATTCAAAACACCGCTAATAAAAATAGGCAAGGTTGTAGAGGAGAAGAAGATCAAAGTTAAGATTAATGGAGAGACAAAAGTCGTTGAAAGTAGGGGCTGGGAGCATTTCAAGAGCAGCTGCTGATGCCAAAAATAAGGTTGCTTGCTAAACTTTGTATGCTGATATTTTTCTGCCAGATTTAACCGTCTTTTGAAGCCTTACTTGGAGAATACCCTTAACGTACGACTTCTCCTTCAATTTTACTTCTCTCGGTATCTGCAGTCTCTCTAGAAGTTTTCCATTACCCTTTATTTCAAGATTTTCTCCAGAAATCCTAACCTCAACCTCATTAAACTGCCTTGGCATCTTCACCAGAATGGTTATGCCCTCCTCATCTTCAAAGAAGTCGTGGAACAATTCATGTCCGCCTAGAGGAGAAGTCCTGTTCTCCTTAAGGATTTTGTCTATTTCTACAAGCCAGTAAATTAGAACTGCAACAGCAATTGCCCCAACGATTATGCCCTGTACCCCGCTCTTTAATTTAAAAAATAATATTACAAGCAACGCCAATGCTGAAGCGCTTAGCACTAGAAGTATGCTTCTGAAAAGATCATTAGTTTCTTTTTTATTCCGCTTCATTAACCACACTTCCGATTTTCAACCAAGATCGATGGTTATGTAGTGAAGCTCAATTATTCCTTCAATTGATACCATGATCCCAATATTCACTTTTCCATTAGACCTCCAAATAAATATTCTCGAGGTTTTATATTCTTTCCCCATTTCTAGGAATTCTTTAATTAGATTTTGAACATTAACCCAATCTGCCTCAGAGGTAAATTTGGCGCTACCCTCAAAGAAGGATGCGTGCGGATTTAGGTTTTCAGGCGTTAACACTTTGAAGCCTGCTTCCTCAATAATCTCAACCAGCCTAGCGATTCTTTCCTCCTCACTTAACTCCGGCGTCGGATGGACCTCAATACCTGCGATCCTAGCTAGGAAAGCTCTAAAGCTCTCCTCAACAGTGGAGCCTAAGCCAACGTAGTATTCGCCGGTGAAATCCGCCCCCACAGTTGCAATTGTCCCAAGCTGCGTGATGACGCCGCCTCCTGGTGCCGTGTAAACGGGTATGAAGAAAACATCGTAGCTGCCAATTCTGTAGAAAATCTGGTTTCCAATACGCGGATTTCTTAGCAGGGTTTTTAGCGTTGCGAAGTCTGGGTTTCTCTCTAAAGCCTCATTTACCGCAGAAGGTCCGAGGAGCTTTTTCTCAGCTCCCAACGGTACTTTATAAAAGATCATTTCGCCGGTATGGGGATAATCGTTTCTGACAACAATGTAGCCGGCGAGGTTTTCCCCTAATGCTCCTCTTAGCTCTAAAGATAATAGTCCCACAAACTCTGGTTTTTCAAATCCATGCGGCTGAGCTATAATATAATATGTGTCTATGCCCTCAGGCGCTTTGTAGAATTCCTTGGCAGCAATAAATATGGATGGCTCTGCTACATGAAAGAAGTTGTACATGGAGACTCTCCACTCGAAGAGTTCCTCAGGGTATCTCAGCTGCGTCTTTAACCACTCCGGCATTTCTGTAGAGACATATTCAGCGTAGGCTGTTTTGAATAGTTGGCTGAAGAAGTCGTTTCCAGTGATTATTAAATGTATGTCTCCATGGTAAACGTTTATCAAAGCATATCCAACGAGTCTTCCAAAGGGGTTCCCATCGCTCCACGGCACATTTTCAGCGCTCAGAAATATTATGAGGGGCATTGCCCAAAATGTTTGTTCACCATCAGTCACAGGCCATACGTCTATATGCTGCCTCCCAATCTCATATTTAAAGTAGGGAAAAAGAAGTTTCATGCGTTCATGAACATCTCTATACCTAATTATATGCATCGTCGTTGTGGGATAAGAAAACATAAAGTTAGGTTCAAAAATCCAACTCAATGGCGGCGGAACATCCACTCCACCTCTGCCTTCATAGAAGTAACCTCCAATTTCATCACTGGAAGTTCTCCCAGCTGGATAAGCGATCCAGGTTTCTTGGAAGAGCCCGCCTTCACCATAATAGATTCTCCTTTGAGGGAAAAATCTGGTAGCTTCCACTATCCTTCCATTATAAGCGTCAAGCATGAGAAAACCATTAGGCACATGTGTATATACAAAATGCAACGCGTACCATCTATCTTCGGGTCGAACTGTCTGAGGCGCAATTAGATCCATTGAGGCGCTCCAGTAAAGAGTGCCGTTGAAGCGCAAAATGTCTGCATCAGAGAAGTTTATGTACGGTATTAAACCTATCTCCGGTCTAAGCTTGTCGAATGAAGCTTGCTGATCCCAGAGGCGAACCCTCTCTAGGAGCTCCCTATTTTGTGTAATGAAAGCGTTAATCTGATCGGGAAAAATGGACGTTGAGCCAAATTCATACGGGGCCTCCCTAACGCTTTCAAGGTCGGCAAGATGCCGATTTACGGAGATGAGCTGAGTAACATATGGACCGAGCATATCGAGCTTCCTAACGTCCGCAATGCTGTTGTTAAGTAAAATTACTGATCCCGTGACCAAGCCAATTATGGCTAAAACTAATAAGCGGAGATAAATCTCTCGGCGGATAAAACGAACCTCAGTCCTTCTCCAATCTATTATTGCAAAGGCAACGAGAGCAACGCCAGTGAAGATAAGCCCTAAAATTAAGTACCTAGTGTTATAGTCAATTAAAGATACGAAGAACCTAGTGAACGTATACCATAAGATGAAGACCGCTGCCAGCATCTGTATAGTCGGTACGAATCTTCTTAAGCTAGGCCGCTCCAAGTTCCAGAGATAAGCAGCGATAAAAGGCACTATCATACGAATAATATGGGTTAAGACGACCAGAAGCACAAGACGCAGCCATAAAGAGCTAAGTAAAGGAGGAATTAGCAATGTTAAAACCGGCATTAAGGGAAAGACCCTTGCTTCAGCGTAAGATATATCGATGGGCGGCGTCACAAAAGGAAGACTGAAAATTTGAGGTAGCATCTCAATGCCGGAGCTCCAACCACGCATAATTGCGTCTACAGCCATGCCGAACATAACATTAATGAAGAAAAGCGATCCGATCAAGGATTTAGTGATCTGCCAAACGAAAAATTTTATGAGGGGCATTCTGAAACTTTCAATGTCAATCCATACTGGAGAAATTCTTTCCACGTCTCCCCCTGAGCGGATAAATCTGACTATAAAATTAATGGCATACCAGGTTATGGATCGCCTATTTTTGAAGTCTACCCTAAAAAAGGTGAAGGCTGAAAGAACAATTCCACCTAATAAGCCGAAATATAGAGGTTTTATGAATAAATCTCCGAATTCCTGAATGTTAAGCCAGAAAATCACGATTTCTCGGCTGAGAAAGAGAACTAGGACGATGATGATGACTGCTAGGGTTAAAAGTGCCCAGCGAATTGGGCGTGTTCTGGAATCTCTCTCAACGCTGCTCATGGTCAAACAATCCAGATATTAAACGATTGAAAAGAGCCGCATACTCTAATCTATAAGGGCTTTCATCCTAATTAAACATTTTTATGTTCTCCATTGCTGGAAGCAAAATGTAGCAATTAGGGACGTGGCAACTTAAGGTTCACCTCCTTAGGTTGTTGTAGTAGTATGTGAGCATGTCGCAGATTAGGTTCCAGCATTCTATGCTC
>JAGTQL010000118.1 GCA_018396555.1 Candidatus Bathyarchaeota archaeon
TAAACGCCTTAAACGCCTTAAACTGCTTAAAATATGCCTTTTAATATGCACAATTCATATGGTTTAAAAGTTTACGTTTCATGAATAGAAATAAACTTGTTTATCTAAGATCCTCTTTAAGTCTTATGAGTATTTCATCTATTATGCTTTCCGCATTTTCCTTATTCCGCCCATATTCATCGAGCAGTTTTTTTCGGGCTTCAGAAGATATTTCGCCACGTTGATATCTAGATTCAACATCGACTATGTTTCTATTCATAGTTTCAACATCGACGGTGGCGGTTTCAAAACGCCTCATCATGTCGGCATATCTAGCCCCGAAGGATTCTATTTCTCTTTTTATGTTAGAGAAATCCCTTTGAATAATGGATAGGCGTTCTTCAAGTGTTCTTCTTTGCAGCCTATAGTGGCGTCTAGATATTTTTCTTCTTCTGGATTGTTGATCTAGGCTTTCTATTTCAGAAACTATGCGATTTCTCTCTTCAAGCAATTCAATAAACTTCCTTATGGTTTCTGAAGAAACAACGGTTGCAGCGTACACTTCAGTTTTTCCCGCTATTTTAATGAGTGAAAAGATTAAAATGACCAAACCCATAGCTAATCCGGCCCATAAACTTGGTTTGAAGGCTGCCCAAAGAATATTATACTGGTATTTTAGGCTGAAATCTAGATTTTGAAGCTTTGTTACGTTTAACCATTCTTTCTCAATTTCCCCTTGAGAAATTGCTCCTTCAGGTAACGACACTGAAACTTTAATCTTTTTAACGATCCATGTTTCCGGTTTGCTTATGATTCCCACCTTCGGCTTCGTTATGTTTATATTTAGAGCGTAATCTTGCCAGCCGCTCTTAGTAATATACTCCCAGAGTGGTAATGTATATGATACCGCTAACTTCACATTGCTACTTTCTCTTAGAAGATCCCTAGTAGTCAGATCCACCTCTGTATAATTTCCCTTGTTTACTAATATTTGGCTTTGCTTATACTTGCCATAAGCATCGTAGATGGAAATGTCGCTTGCACCTTTAGGCAAAATAAATGTGATTCTATAAACATTCACCATGCTTATTATATGGTAAAAATCTGTTACAGTAATTTTGCCCCATGGATCAATCACTATCTCTCTTCTCATTTCCTTAAGTTCAAACAATTCAAAAGTAGAGGTTGAAAACTCAACCCATGAGGAAATATTCGCGTGTGATGCTAGCGGGCTTGTGAAATTATAGAGCACCGTAGGATTTTCAGTTTTATTTGATAAGATCTCTCTCGGATATGAGGAGGCTGCAACAGGAAGCATCACCGTTACGTTGCAGTGGTCAGCGCTGCTCGTTAAAGATGGGTATAATGGAAAATCAACGTGAAAAAGATTGCCAGACTTTCTTGCAATCAGGCCGGAAAACACGTATGACATGGTGAAATTATATGTTGCATTACCTACCAATTCGATTGGTTTCGGAAAGGAAATATTTAACCATACGAAGTTATCAGCGTTCTCCACGGGCGTTACTGCTAATTTTTCTCCATCACTATCAGCCGAGTAATATATTAGGTTGCTACTGTAATTTTTCGGTAACCCAACGATGAAGCTGGTCAAGGGAGGTATTGAGTCGCTGAAATTGTATGGTGTTAAAAGAAAAGTATCATTAATCATCAAGTATCCGCCACTAATAAGATTTATCCTCCTCTCTACGCTTGTTTTTGGAGAAATTACGGTAAAAACCTGCATGAAACCGTTCCCTGCTTCTGCGAAAACTAGAGGCAAAAGTATTATGGCTAAAGTTTGGAGTGCAACAAGCAAGCATATTGCTAGCATTTTTGCTTTTTGCATCAATGATGAAGCTCCTACTTCTAGACTAATGAATATTAAATAAGAATTATATAACTTTAATAAAAGTTATATGCTAAAACAGTGTGTGAAAGACGTGATCATTCAGATGGGAGGTTTAAATAGCTCATTTGAAGCCAGCTTGCCTAAGATAATACGCGTCCTCCTTCTTCGGGCCGAAGCTTCTAACACCCTTGTTTTTTAGCTGTTTTCTTAGGTCCATGGCATATTGTTGGCTTATCTCCCCCCTTCTTTCCAGATAGGCTATTATTTCTTCAGCCTGCTGTTCAGTATCGCATCTTCTTAGGAAGTCAACTACGTCTGGATTGTATCCATCAAATCTTTTTGATGTAGCTTTTTCACCTTCCTCCGAATCCAGCCTCACCGAAGATATTGTTACCTTATTTTTCTCTCCCTCAATTTCCTTTGCTAGGTTCGGGAACATCTTCCTAAACCGCTCTCGGTCCATTTCCATTCTTCCCTACTCCACATTTACATTCTGTTGGAGAATATATTAAAATGTTTTGAATTTTTTACAGTTGTTTCGCTGGAGACGCGACGCTCCCTTAAATTCGTCTCTTCTCCGGAAGGAACCTTTGTAACGGATTGGTTTTAAGAATCTCACTTAACTGATTTATGCTTAAACCCCTTTTTTGATCACCATAGATTTCGCATCGCTCCTCTCTGTGCATATCTTCTAAGTCTTTAACAACTATCTCCGCTTCATCGCCGGATGGGAGGCTTATAAATATATGTAAAACTTCATTACTGCCGTCTTTTGTTGCGGGGGTGTACTCTGTTCTTGCTATAGTAAAGCCTTTTCTCTGAAGAATATCTATTACTGAATCATTGTTTTGGGAGAAAACAACAATGTCTATGTCGCTATGTTTATTTGCGGTTCCCCTCCAAACGCTTCCTATAAGTCTCGGATTAAACTCTCTGAGAGATTTCATTATTTCTAAGGCCTCTTTGCGCATGTAAATTAACCTTGTCTTCCTCTCAACCCCCTCATATTCGTCTGCGATGGAGTCGAGTTCTTCAGCAACTTCAAGATTGGTCGGCATTATTCTTAAGCCTAAAATTTTAGCGGCTCTTTTCTTAGCTTGCTTAAATTCTTTCTCCTGCATTGTATATAACAGGAGCGCCGCTTCTCTGGCAACTCTTCTTCTTAAAGAGGATGTAAAGAATTCTGTATTCATATTCGGCTTGCGGCTCTATTAAAAATCAACCTAGGGCGGAATTGTATACTTGTTGATTACTCGCTCTCGCTGTCTTCCAAATCCTCATTTGATT
>JAGTQL010000036.1 GCA_018396555.1 Candidatus Bathyarchaeota archaeon
CACCCATCTCCAGAGTCTTGAGGTTTCCGCCTAAATCTGGAACCACCTGTTTCTTCCGCAAGGCCCTAATAATCCCAGCTTCTATTATTTCAGCCGCTTTCACGCATGATTGATCATTATATTTTTCACCGAGCCACTCCATCATCATTTTAGATGCAAGTATCATCGAACATGGATTAGCCGTATGCTTACCAACCCTCGTCGGCGCTGAACCGTGAACAGGCTCAAAGATCGCGAAACTGTTACCTATGTTTCCGCCTGGAGCCATACCTAATCCACCAACCAGCTGAGCGGCTTCATCTGAAATTATATCGCCGAACATGTTTGTTGTAACTATCACATCGAAGCTCTGCGGTTCCTTGATAAGCCTCATTGAGGCTGCATCAACATACTGTTCATCAAATTTTATGTTAGGATATTCCTTAGCGACTTCGCGGCATACCTCCGCGAATAATCCGCATGTGACGCGCATAACATTAGATTTATGAACCGCTGTAACCCTATTTTTCCTATTTCTTCTTGCAGCTATTTCAAACGCTTTTCGGGCTATGCGCTCGCATCCCCTTCGCGTTATAACTCTTAAACCAATAGCCGTATCATCGCCAACTTTGAATTCAAAGCCTTTGTATAGATCCTCAGTGTTTTCTCTAACAATAACCAGGTCTATGTCATCCCTTAAAGATGGCGCATTCGGATAAGATTTTATCGGGCGGATATTGGCATATAAATCAAACATAAGTCTAAGCTTAACTATCACGTCGGCAGCTGTTTCTCCAACAGGCCCCTTCAGGCAAACATGAGATTTGCTTATACTATCTATTGTCTCCCTAGGTAAAGCTGTCCCCCTCCTTTCGAGGCATGCATCGCCGGCCTCCAGCTCGATAAACTCAAGGTTTAGGCCCAGCTTCCTCCGAACAGCATCTAAGGTGAGGAGGGTTGTCTCAGTCAATTCAGGGCCTATGCCATCTCCAGGTATTAAGGCAACCTTATATTTCAAGTCTCATTACCTCTTAAAACCTTAATTAAATGCTCGATTAAACCTCCGTCTCTAATAATCTCTAAGATGAAGTTCGGGAGCTGGCTTGCTGAAAAAACCCTACCCTTAGTTTCGTCGATAATTTTCCCTTCTTCAAGAATAATCTTCAATACATCACCCTCATCAATCTCTCCTGAAATTCCGGCTGCTTCAAGAATTGGAAGTCCGATGTTTATCGCGTTTCTGAAGAATATGCGAGCGAAGGATTCGGCTATAACGCACTTAGTTCCAGCGTATTTAAGTGCCAGAGGCGCCTGCTCACGGCTCGAACCGCATCCAAAGTTTCTCCCAGCAACGATTATTACGCCCTCCTTAGCTCTATTGGGGAAACTTGGGTCAATGCTCTCCATCGCATGCTTAGCCAACTCATTTGGATCCAGCGAGGTTAAGTATTTGCTAGGAATAATAATATCAGTATTTATGTTATCGCCGAATAAAACTGCTTTCCCAGAAACTATCATGCCTCGGCCTCCAGAAACATCCTCGGGTCAGTTATTTTCCCAGTTACCGCTGACGCCGCAACAGTTGCCGGAGAAGCCAAATATATCTCAGCCTCTGGGCTGCCCATCCTCCCAATGAAATTCCTGTTTGATGAGCTTACACATACTTCTCCGGAGGCTAAAAGCCCCATGTGTCCTCCGAAGCATGCCCCGCATGTTGGATTACAAACTATTGCCCCTGACTTAATGAATA
This sequence comes from Candidatus Bathyarchaeota archaeon, assembly GCA_018396555.1. Lineage (GTDB taxonomy): Archaea > Thermoproteota > Bathyarchaeia > Bathyarchaeales > DTEX01 > DTEX01. Next base: position 1,730 of record JAGTQL010000036.1, read on the forward strand.
TTTCAAGTGTGCCGTTTCGCAAAGCCTGAAAATAAATCTCTGAAGAGGCTGGCGTAACAATCATTCTCACACCCCTCTTAACTCGCCTACCCCTCATTATTCTGGCAGCCAGCTCTAAATCTTCTAAACGCCCGTTTGTGCATGAGCCTAGAAATGCCTGATTAATCTCAACATCCTCAATGCTCTTAACCGGCTTAACATTATCAACCGAATGGGGACACGCAACCATAGGTTCAAGATCGTCCACATTAAAATCTAAAGTCCTCCCGTATTTAGCATCTGGGTCGCTTCTGAAAATTCTAAAGGTTCCGTCTGCTCTCTCTTTAATGTACTGCAAGACTTTTTCATCTGGCTCCATTATACCCGTTTTAGCTCCCATTTCAACAGTCATATTGCAGAGCGTAAGGCGCCCGCTTATGCTCATCTCCCTTATGCTCTGACCGGTGAACTCTATAGCCTCATAAATCGCCCCGTCGGACCCAATTTTACCTATAACATCTAATATTAGATCCTTCGGCGTTACAAAATCCCTAAACCTGCCAGTTACATTAATTTTTATTGTTGACGGAACCTTCAGCCAAATTTTGCCAGTTGCGAAGACCGCAGCCATCTCTGTTGATCCTATTCCCGTTGCGAAGGCGCCTAAAGCGCCGTAGGTGCATGTATGCGAATCTGCGCCGACAATTAAATATCCAGGCATGACGTGGCCCCTCTCAACCATAACTTGATGGCATACACCTCCATCTCCAACATCGTATAGGAAAGGTATGTTCTGTTCCTCGGCGAACGCCCTCATAATTTTATGCAATTCAGCAGATCTGACGGAGTCGGCTGGAACTTGATGATCCAAAACTAGTACGATGCGTCTATTGTCCCACACTTTATCTAAACCTATTTTCTTAAAGGTTTGGATGGCTAATGGCCCAGTTATCTCATTTATCATCGCCACATCTACTTTTGCCTCTATAATTTCGCCTGGTTCCACGCATTTCGTTTCAGATGATGCGGCAAGAATCTTCTCGCAAATATTCATTATTATCCCTGACAGCATATATTGGTGATTTTACTTTTCCAGCCCTGACATTTTGCGTATGAATAGCCCAACCTTCTCAAGCTGGTGCTCTTCAATTTCCTTCATTAGGGCCTTAAGCCTTTTTTCTCCAGAGGCATGCTCCTTAATCCATTCCTCCGCGAATTTTCCGCTTTGAACGTATTCAGCTGCTTTACGCATGTTCTCCTTAACATGCTCATCGATCACTTTAGGGCCGACTGTTAAGCCTCCGTATTTAGCGGTGTCTGAAACAGCTTTAAGCATTCCAACTATGCCTTTTTGATATATGAGGTCCATTATTAATTTAGCTTCATTGCAAGCCTCAAAGTATGCAAGTTCAGGTGGATAACCGCGCTCCACAAGAACCTCAAAGCCTTTTTTAATTATCTCTATAAGCCCGCCGACTAGGACCGTCTGTTCTCCTATCAGATCGCTCTCCGTTTCATCTTTGAATGTTGTCTCTATTACTCCGGCTCTAGTGCATCCCAGCGCCTTAGCTATTGCAAGCGCCGTCTCTTTAGCTCTGCCGGAATAATCTTGGTAAACGGCTATTAATGCTGGGACACCAAAGCCGCTTAAGAATGTTTCGCGAAGCCTAATGCCCGGGCTTTTGGGTGCAACCATTATTACATCAACATTTTTTGGCGGAATTATCTGTTTGAAGCGTATGTTGAATCCATGCGCAAAATTCAGAGCCTTTCCCTCGGAGAGATGCGATTCAATAAACTCTTCATATACGGCTGGCTGGCTCATGTCTGGAATAAGCATGAAAATTACGTCGCCTCTCTCAGCGGCTTCCGGGATTGGGTAAACTTCGAAGCCGTCCCGCTCAGCCCTACTCCATGATTCACCTCCAGGTCTAAGCCCGACTATGACGTTCAATCCGGAATCCCTCATGTTCTGGGCTTGAGCATACCCCTGACTTCCATATCCAATCACAGCTATGGTTTTATTCTTTAGGGCTTCAATATTTGCATCCTTATCAAAGTAAACCTTAATCATTCCCAAAGTTGTTTTTACCTCCAAAATTCACTCCATCTTCACGGATCTCATCCCTCTCTGGAGGGCAGCTATGCCCGTTCTGGCAATCTCCCTAACGCCGAAGGGCTTCATCAGTTCTATGAAGGCATTTATTTTATCCGTGTCTCCGGTTATCTCTATTATCAGCGACTCATGGGCGACGTCAACTATGTGCCCCTTAAAAATCTCAGTGTAATTTATAACGTCAGATCTAACCCTTGCATCCGGTGTGCTAACTTTGATCAGGGCTAGCTCTCTTGCAACCGTGTTTTCAGAGTCAAGTATGCTCACTTTAACGACGCTTATGAGCTTCTTTAGCTGTTTAACTACCTGCTCAACGGTTGCTTCATCACCCTTCATCGTTATGGTCATCCTTGCCAATTCAGACTGCTCAGATTCGCCGACGGATATGCTCTCTATGTTGAAGCCCCGTCTCCTAAACATGTTGGATACGCTATAGAGGACTCCGGGCTTATGCTCAACGATCGCGGATATCATGTAAATTCTTTCTTTCATCTCCATACGCATCAACTCAATATTAAATCTTTAAGAGCGTTCCCGGGAGGAACCATGGGCAGCACGTTTTCCTCAGGTGATATTGGAACATCTATAACTGTTGCAACATCGCTGTTTATGGCTTCCTTAAAAGCCGCTCTGAATTCTTCGATTGACTGAACCCGTGAGCCTTGGGCGCCGTAGGATTCAGCTAATTTTACAAAATCCGGTATTCTCTTTAAATCAACCGCCGAATAACGCCTATTATAGAAGAGCCTCTGCCACTGGGCAACCATCCCCAGCATCGAATTATTTAAGATCACCACGATCACTGGGATCTTCCACGCGATTGAGGATGCGAGATCCTGTTCGGTCATTAAAAAGCTTCCATCGCCGGCTATGTCGACAACCGGAACCTCCGGGCACGCTACCTTCGCGCCTAAAGCCGCTGGAAATCCGAAGCCCATAGTTCCCAATCCGCCTGAACTTATGAACGTCCTAGGTTTATAGGCTTTCAGGTATAATGCCGCCCACATCTGGTTTTGCCCAACCTCGGTTGTTACTATGGCATCGTTTGGCAGCATTTTTCTGATTTCAACCATTAAGGCCGGCGGCTTAATTCCATCGCCAACGGATTTAATCATTTCCTCATGCATATTTTTAAGCGTCTGCATTCTGTTAAGCCATGTTGACCGTTCCTTCCTGTCGAATTTTTGAATTAGGCGATTATGTATAGACTGTATCGTCCTCTTTGCATCAGCAACTATTGGCACATGAGGCTTTATGTTCTTACCTATCTCTGAGGAATCTATGTCTATGTGGATTATTTTTCCATCTGGGCAGAAGGCCTTTATATTTCCAGTGCTTCTATCTGAAAATCTCATGCCAACGGCTAATAGTACATCGGCATCTTGAACCAGATGGTTCGCTGCAGCGGTTCCATGCATCCCAAGCATGCCAACCGATAGTGGATGATCCTCAGGTATAGCGCCCTTTCCCATTAAGGTTGTTGCCACTGGAGCAAGCAGCGTTTCCGCTAAAGCAACCAGGTCTGAGCAGGCGTTTGAAGCTTTAACTCCCCCACCAGCAACTATAATTGGCCGCTCAGCCTGAATCAGCAATTGCACAGCCTTTTCAACCTGTAATGGATGCGGATCATATGTTGGGCGGTACCCTCTAAACTCAATTTTTTCATCAAAATTCATTTCATCCTCCTCAGTTTGAGTGTCCTTCGGAAGGTCTATGAGGACAGGTCCGGGCCTACCTGTGTACGCTATATAAAACGCGGCCTTAACAATTTTCGGAATCTCCGCTGCGCTTCTAACCTGAAAGTTGCATTTAGTTATCGGCGTTGTTACGCCAACTATATCTGTCTCTTGGAAAGCATCTTTACCTATGAATGGTCTTGGAACCTGCCCGGTTATGGCGACTATAGGCGATGAATCCATATATGCATTTGCAATGCCAGTGACTAGGTTAGTTGCTCCTGGACCTGAAGTTGACATGCAGACGCCGACTTTACCGCTTGCTCTCGCATATCCATCGGCCGCATGCGCAGCGCACTGCTCATGCCTCATTAAAATATGTTTCATGTCTGAGTCGTACAGAGCGTCGTAGACTGGCAGTATGGCGCCTCCCGGTATGCCGAAGATAAACTCCACCTTCTCCTTCTTCAAGGATTCTATTAAAGCCTTTGCACCTGACATTCTAGGCATTCATATTCACCTCTAAAATCTTCATGCGCTCAGAAAACTGCGCGTGAAACTGCTTGTTCCAGAAACGATCGGGCGAATCTTTACGGGAGCTACGCGCTTCCCTGTTTATTGAGCGGGCGGAGAACACTGCGAAAAAGTTAGCTATGGAGGTAGCAATTCCTCCGTACCCGTATATCCCTCACTTTTCGCCCTCCAGATTAGAGAAACGCATAGTAATATTCTGAAGTTGCTTAAAAATCTTTTGATTTAAATCTGTTATTGTTACTCATTAATAGGTTCATGCCGCTTATCATTGCCTCCACACTTGCCATAACGATGTCTTCATGTGCGCCCATAGCTGTGATAACCCTGTCCCCTCTACTTAATCTAACTATGACTTCAACAACGGCGTTCGTTCCGCCAGTTATTGCATTCACATGATACTCCTCTAAACGGATGGGTTCTATCGTCGCCACAGCCTTCCTTATGGCGTTCATGGCTGCATCTACTGGACCAACGCCTGTTGCCGCCTCAATGAGGATTTTTCCATTAACACTTAGCCTAACAGACGCTGTTGGAGTCACATGGTCGCCGGTTACAACTGTTAATTCCTCAAGTTTTATTGGGCGTATTTGAGGTATACCTATAACTGATTCGGCTATGGCCCTAAGATCGGCGTCTGTAACCCTTCTACCCTTATCGCCTAACGCTTTAACCCTAAGAAGTATCTCTTTCAGCTGATCCTCAGATGGATTAAGACCCATTTCTTCTAGGACAGCCATTACCCCATGTGCTCCAGCATGCTTGCCAACCACAAACCTTCTGGTTCTGCCGACAACCTCTGGCGGTATAGCCTCATATGTTGAAGGCTCTGACAGTATGGCGTGGGTGTGTATGCCCGACTCATGTACAAAGGCGTTTTCGCCGACGATGGCCTTGTTCGGCTGTATGGGCACACCTGTTAAGCGTGAAACCAGCAATGAAGTGACGTAGAGAAGATCGGTCTCTATAGATATATTGACATTATACTGTAATTTAAGCGCTACAACAACTTCCTCTAGGGCAGCATTACCCGCCCTCTCGCCTAAACCATTAATTGTAACGTGAGCCTCCTCAACGCCAGCCCTTAAAGCAGCCAACGTATTCGCCACAGCTAAGCCGAAATCATCATGGCAATGAACCCCGAAAACAGTGTTTGGGAACGTCTTTTTGAGATCCGAGAAGAATTCATAGGTTCTCTCAGGCGTCAATACGCCTACAGTGTCAGGCGGCGTAACTCTGTCAGCTCCAGATAAAAGGCTTACCTTAATCATCTCCTTAAGAAAACCTAGGTCGCTTCTTGTAGCATCTTCAGGGCCGAATTCAACTATTAAGCCGTGGTCCTTAGCGTATTCCACGCATTCCTCAGTCAAGTTTAGAACCTCATCTCTATTCTTTTTAAGTTTATGCTTAATATGTATGTCTGATGAGGGGATAACCAAGAATATTGAGTCCACCTCGCTTTTTAAAGCCGCATCTATGTCGCCTTTAACCCCCCTTGCGAAACTGCATATTTCGGCTTTAAGTCCCTCTTTGGCTATAAGCTTTACAGCTTCCATCTCGCCCTCGGATGCTGCGGCGAAGCCAGCCTCTATAACATCCACTCCAATCTCATCAAGCCTTTTCGCAATTAAAAGCTTCTCTTCAGGTGTTAGGGAGACACCGGGTGTTTGTTCGCCATCCCTCAACGTAGTATCAAAAATTCTTATTTTATCAGCAAAGCGGTTAAATAAAGCAATACCCCATTTTGAAGCAACCTCAAAACAGCGAAATATGCATAGTTAATATAAAAGTTTTTCGGTGGACATGAGGGCACAGTTCGCCCAACGTCTCCTATCGTAAGTGGTAGCATCTGGCAAATTTTCCCACCTTTACAATTTAAATGAATAATTCTCCATAGTTAGAGCATCGATCTAAGGTCTAAATCATGATCTTTCATATAGATCCAGGCTTAATTTACGATAAGTAACGCTACACGGAGTGCGCCCATGCCGGCCGGGTCAAGGTTGTTCCAAAGCCTCTCAACGGCTTTGAGAAGCTATCTATCTTAAGGGGCATCTTCACTAGCATGTCCCTGAAGTAGGCTATTGGAGGCTTAGGCCTCCTGCCTTGCCATCTAAAGTGCGGAGCCTGTTAGAAATATAAAATTTGTCGCAGCCTTCGAGGTTAATAAATTGAAGATTGGAAAAGACTTAAGCGAAGCAATATTCACCGAGCCAAATTGCTGTCCACTGGTTGACTATAGCCTCGAATGAAGCCCAATCCACGCCGGAAAAGAGCTCCCTCAGCTTATTTAGATACAATTAACTATCAAAGAAAAGAGGAAAGTATTTACCAAAAACATTTTCGTTAAATGCTGGCGCACATGTTTTATGGAGCCTTTTCCCGAGTTTTTAGCGACATGTATTGCTTTTTCTTACCATGGTTCTGTGCTTAACCCCGTTATTCTTTTGAAATGCTCTAAGTTTCTTGTTACTAGCGTATATCCATTGACGATTGTTATTCCAGCTATGATGGCGTCTCTTAAATCGATGGATTCTCCAATGTGAAGTAGATTTGAAAGAATTTCACCTGCTTTCCTTGAGCATTCCAGGTTTAAATAGAGAGTTTTTATTGAATTTAGTAGGTCATCTGCTTGTTTAACATTCGTTTCGGCGTTTCTTGATCTGAAGGCGCCAAGGTAGATTTCAAAAGCGTTCATTGAAGTGGTTGCAATTTGAGCTTCTGTTGAGTCGTATTCTTCAGCTTTCTTGACGGCTTCTGGATGTTTTCTCAATAATGCCACTAGAAAATCCGTATCTAAGCAGATTCTCTTCATATTTTCTCCACAACTCCGAGATTTCACCGAATATTTGCCTCTCCTCTTCATCGCTCATAATCCAGGCTCCGGCAAAGCTTGCTAGAGGCTTCTTTGCGGCTTTAGAACAAAGCCTTAGTATCACATCTCCGAAAGACTCGCCCCTCCTTTTTAATGAGGCAAGCTTATTGTAAGCCTCATCTGAAAGACTTATGGTTTTGTATCCCATGGGATCACTATCTATACACAGAAAATACACAGATTTAAGATTTGTGATTTTATACTGGGCACAGTTCACACAGCGTCTCATACCGTGAGTGGTAGCATCCGAGAATTTTCTTCCGACGATCCCCCATCGCCGGAGTATCGATCTAAGGTCTAAATCACAGATTCTTCATATAGATTCAGAGTTAACTCACAATAAGTAACATTACATGAAATATGCTAACATGCAGCTTGCAACCATGCCGCTTCAGGAGGATAATCGTGAGGGGAGAAGAAATTTTCTGATGTTTTCAGCCTCCGGTTATGGAGGGTATTATTGCAACCCTATCTCCATCAGATATTTTAGCATCGGCCCCGCCCAAAAACTCCACGTATTGCCCATTAAGCAGCATGGAAATCTCCGGTTTCAACAGGACCTCCAGCACTTTATCGCCATGTTTTGCAGCGATCACCTCAAGAAGCCCTTTAATTGTCGCCTTATTCTCAGAGATTTCAAATAGCACCTCTTTTTCGCCTAGGATTCTTCTCAAATTGCCCTCAATCAGCACAAGCTTAACCTTAATCATTTTCATCACTATTTTATAAATTTCACAGCGAAATCTAAGTTTAGCTCCCTTAGTTTCTTCTCCATGGGCTTGCCGTTCTCATCTAACCCTCGCTCCGCGTAATATTCCTTAAGCATGGGTTCCAGCTCAACCACTTGATTCTTCGCCGCACCATCCACCATAGGCTCCTCTAGGAACCTTTTGGGTAAACTGTCATCATCACGTTTAGCACCCATCTTAACATTAAAGACCCTTTGCAGCATCCATATCCTTTCACCGGCCCTCATCAGATCTTCTAAAGTAGCCTCCCACCCAGTCACTGCGGTGTATAGTTTCGTAAGGGTTATTAGAGACGCTTTGCCGAAGAGAACAATAAACTTGCAGATTCCCAAGGCGTCAATCATTCGGCAAGCATCTTGCATTATTTTAACCACATGAGACTTACCTTCAATTGTGAAGCCGTCCAGCTTCTTGTCCAGCCCAATATCGGGAATTAGAATGCCCCGGGCTGGAAGCATTGAGAGGCCTCTTAGGTGGCAGGCCCCCCTCTCTGAGGTGGCATATTGAAGCCCCATCTCTTTAAACCGGTATGGGTTATGCATTGGGATCTCAAGCCCCTTGACGTGCATAGCGTAATTCTCAGCGCCTCTCCCTATTTTCTCGGCAGCCCTCTTAGAGCCCTCGCCTAATATGGCGCCGAACCCCTCCCTTCTCCCTATAAGCTCAATCATCTTAATTATGGCTTCATGGTTCCCCCACGTCAGCTCGATGCCGCCAGTATCGTCTTTGGTTATGATTCCCTTCTCGTAGCATTCCATCGCAAACGCTATTGTCGCGCCAACAGATATAGTGTCCAATCCAAACCTGTTGCATAGATCGTTTGCTTTAGCTATCGACTCGAGGTTATCATTCATGCATAGGGAGCCTAGAGCGGCGATCGTTTCATACTCAGGTCCATAACCTTCCAGAGGAGCGTAGGGCCCCTCGCTTACTCTCACATATCTCCCGCAGGCTACTGGGCAGGCGAAGCAGGCTTTTTTCCCAATCAGAATCGTCTCCGCCATTCTCACCCCCGATATGTTTGCAGCCCCAGAGAATCTCCCCCTTGTCCAGTTCTTTATGGGCAGATTGCCCATCTCCTCAAAAGCCGTAACACCCCTTGAGGTTCCATATTCGGAGAAAGCCTTCAGATTCTCCCTCACAACCTCCAAAATTTCCTCTCTGCAATCATCAAGTAATTCCGGGTCGGCAACATCTATTTTCTTTGCGCCCCTTGCAGCAATGGCCTTAAGCCTCTTTGAGCCCATAACGGCTCCTAATCCGCATCTTCCAGCAGCCCTCCCATTATCGCTTATTATGCAGGATAATCTGACAAGTTTTTCGCCAGCCGGGCCGATGGATACCACCGCAGCGTTCTTCTCGTTTAAATCGTTTTTTACGGTATCACATGCGGGGAAAGTTTCCATACCCCATATGCCGCCTGCATCCCTAATTTCCACCCCACCATCATGGATCCATAAATAAACCGGTTTATCAGATCTTCCCTCAACTATAAGCATGTCGTATCCAGCACGCTTAAGCTCAATTCCGCAGTTTGCTGAAAAGATGGATTCGCCCCATATGTTCGTCAGCGGGGATCTCGAGATGAATATGGATTTGTTCGCCGCGGGAGCCGATGAGCCTGTTAATGGGCCTGTTGCTAAAATGAGTTTATTTTCGGGGCTAAGCGGCTCTACGCTTGGATCCAGCTCCTCAAGCATGATTTTAGAGGCCACTCCCAGACAGCCAATCAGGTTTCTTGCTAAAGACAGATCCAAATCTTCCACGCTGATCCGCCTATTGGACAAATTAACTTTTAGGATTCTGCCAGCAAACCCACCGACCATTAATCTTGCCTCCCTTCACATTTCCCCATAAATGTAGCATGCTACTATTCTAATGCATAAAGGAATATTTAGCTTATAAATAAAATTGATGTAAGCAAGCGCTTGCGAACCACCCGAATTCGAATGGAAGATCTTATTAGGAACTGAAACCTTTAATTTTTGTTATTTAATAAGTGTTTAGGGGCTTAAAATTTGAGAAGCGACATAGTTAAGATCGGCGTTGAGAGGGCTCCTCATAGGGCCATATGGAAATGTCTCGGCGTAACCGATGAAGATTTCGATAAACCATTCATAGGCATTGCGAACAGCTTCACCGAAGCTGTTCCAGGACATATGCATTTAGATAAGCTCGTTGAATTCGTCAAGGCGGGGGTTAGATCAGCCGGCGGCGTACCCTTCGAATTTAATACGATTGCCATATGTGATGGGCTAGCTATGGGTCATGAGGGCATGCATTACTCGCTTCCATCACGTGAGCTCATAGCTGACTCTGTGGAGGTCATGGTTCAAGCCTACAAGTTCGATGGGCTAGTTTTGGTGACAAACTGCGACAAAATAACTCCTGGGATGATTATGGCTGCAGCTAGGCTAAATGTCCCCTCCATAGCTGTGACGGGTGGACCGATGCTCTCCGGCAGATTTGGAAGCAGGCTTGTCGATGTAACATCAATTTTTGAAGCTGTAGGCGAATACTCGGCTGGAAAAATAAGCATAGAAGATCTGAGGCGCCTTGAGGATTACGCTTTTCCCGGATGCGGATCATGCAATGGAATGTATACGGCTAACACGATGGCATGCGTGGCCGAATCTATCGGTCTGTCTCTCCCAGGGTGCGCAACAGCCCTAGCTGTTTCATCAAAGAAGATCCGCATAGCTAAGGAGAGCGGTGAAAGAATAGTTGAGATGGTTAGGGAAGACCTGAAACCCCTAGATATTTTAACGCGTGAAGCCTTTGAGAACGCCATATCGGTGGATATGGCGCTTGGCGGGTCGACGAACGCCGTCCTGCATATAAAGGCCATTGCGGAGGAGGCTAATGTGCCCCTGCCGCTTGAGGTTTTTGATGAAATAGCGAGGAAAGTGCCTCATATATGTGATATGCGTCCAAGCGGCCCCCACGATTTAGAGGATCTTGACGCGGCCGGCGGTATACCTGCAGTTATGAGCGTTCTGCGTGATAAGCTGCATCTAAATGCGCTAACAGTCACCGGCAGAACTATTGGTGAAAATATTGAAAACGCTGTGCTGCTTAACTCCGAGGTTGTTAGGTCGCAGGGCAACCCTATACATAAGGAAGGTGGCATAGCGGTGTTAACTGGCAATCTGGCGCCTAAGGGCTCCGTCACAAAAATTACGGCTATTTCGCCTAAAATGCTTGTTCATAGAGGCCCGGCGAGAGTCTTCGACTCGGAGGAGGAGGCCATGAAATCAATTCTGAACAGGGAGATTAATAGGGGAGATGTGATCGTCATACGCTATGAGGGACCGAAGGGTGGGCCGGGCATGAGGGAGATGCTTTCCCCAACAGCGGCCATAGCCGGCATGGGCTTAAGCGATTCAGTTGCCCTACTAACCGATGGGAGATTCTCCGGTGCAACCAGAGGACCATGCATAGGGCATGTCTCCCCTGAGGCTGCTGAAGGCGGGCCGATAGCCGCGTTGAGAGACGGCGACATAATATCGATTGATATTCCAGGAAGAAGGCTGAACGTTGAGTTAAGCGATGAAGAGATTAGGAAGCGTCTATCCGAATGGAGCCCTAAGCCGCCTAAGGTCTTTAAGGGCTATCTGAGGAGATACTGGTATTTCGTGCAGTCGGCTGATAGGGGTGGAACATTTAAGAACACAACGCTGGAGTAGGCTTCTTCCATGCGGGAGGATTGTTTAACTTGAAGTTTGATTTAACCCTCGCGCTTGCAGATAAACCTGGGCAACTACTTAGAGCCCTAGAGCCTATAGCCAAAAGCGGTGGAAACATAATTTCAATCATCCATGAGAGGGATAAGCCTGCTGAGGGATATGTTCCAGTAAGCCTCGTTGTTGACTTCCCATCGCGCCAAAACTTTAGGGATGCAATAAACAGCCTTAAAAATCTTGGTGTAGCGATAATAAGGTCTGAGGAGGTTGTTGAGAAGGTTAGGCTAACCTTCATATTGATAGGCGGGGTGGACTTGAGGAAGATTATTGAGTCTAGGGTTGAGGGCATGCGTGTAATAGGCTTCGAAGCCTCAACGCCAAAACTTAACGAGGTCTCCGTCAGGATGGATATTGAGGTTCAGGCAGATATGGTTGGGGAGGTTGTGGAGGAGCTTAGAAAGATATCTAAGGAGCAGAATGCGATATTGATCTCGCCAATCTAACCATTGGGGGCGGATGGTGGAATGAGGCTGCTGATAATTGGGTTCGGCTTCATAGGGAAGGAGCTGGTTAAGGCTTTAAGGGGTAAAATTAGGCTTCTAAGGGAGATAGACAGAGATTTCATGGTTGTCGGCGCCGCGGACAGCAAAGGCTACATATTTGACGCTGGAGGCCTAGACGTCGACGGGTTAAGCGCCATTAATAGACTATCAGAGCATCAGGGCTATAGAGCCGGGGGATCCGCTTCGGAACTAATTAACGAAGACCTATGCAACGTAATAGTTGAGGCGACACCGACAAATATTAAGGATGGCGAACCGGGCTTAACCCACATTAGGCTCGCTTTGAGCAGAGGCATACATGTTGTTACGCCAAATAAGGGTCCACTTGTCCTAGCCTTCAGGGAGCTAACCAGCATAGCTGAGAGAAACAGCTGCGATCTCCTCTATGAAGGAACAGTTGCAGGGGCCATCCCAATATTCTCGCTCGCTAGGGAGTGCCTACGCGGCGACAAAATAATCCGGCTATCCGGAATCCTAAATGGGACAACGAACTATATTCTCTCAAGGATGTTTTTTGAGGAGACGAGCTTCGATATAGCCTTAAAGGAGGCTCAGGAGAAGGGCATAGCGGAGAGGGATCCATCCTACGATGTTGACGGCGTAGATGCTGCATGCAAAGTTGTCATTCTCGCAAACGCTCTTATGAAGCGTAACGCGAAGATCGGTGATGTTGAGAGAGTCGGCATACGTGGAGTAACCCAGGAGGCCATAAGCCTGGCGAAGAAAGCCAACTACGCAATAAAGCTTATCGGCACAATAGATAGGAGGCTTGAGGTTGCGCCGAAGCTTGTCCCAATAAACCATCCGCTATGCGTTCACGGAACACTAAACGCCATACATATAGAAATGGACCTAGCGGGGGAAATAACGCTGGTTGGATATGGAGCGGGAAAAGAAACGGTTTCAGCAGTACTAAACGATCTAATAACGGTGCTTAAGAGAAGATCGAAGCAGAAGCATTGAAGCATACACTATCTCTATAGGGATCCCATGGAAGCGGCAAGACAGCTCCCCCATTCGCCTCGGATAGAGGATTATTTGAGATCTCACCATAAATTAACAGCACCCAACGCATGTTATCCCTGATGTAGCATAACGTCTTCAAAAAATCTCTAATTAGAGTTGATGAACACTTTAATATTCTTCCCGAAAGCTTGATCAGAAAATGGTTATAATGGTTCTGAGATGTTAAGTCCGCTATAGGTTAAGCATATATGTTAAGGCTTACATAGAGTAATTTGATCCGTCTTACTTGGGGAAAAGGGCTACTTATGGTTAGAACCGAGGCTTTAAACTGGTTTAGAGAGGCTGTTGCTGATTTTGAGAGGGCTAAAAGGGCCATTAGGGATAAAGACTGGGCTCTAGCGGCATTCATGTGTCAGCAGGCTTGTGAAAAATCTTTTAAGGCAGTTTACATCGGGGTTTTGAGGGTTAGGCCGCCTAGAGGCCACGATTTGGTCCTGCTCTACAGGGGATTATCTTGCATTTTACATTTTAGCGATGGGATTTCTGGAAGAATCCCCGAGGTTTCACAGTATTATACTATTGCTCGATACCCTAACGCTGGCCTTGAAGTCCCATCCGAGAGCATCTCTGAGGAGCAGGCAAGAAGAGCCTTTGAGGTTGCGGAGGAGGTTATAAAGGTTGTTGGAGAACTTATTAAGGGGTCTTCCTAAAAGCGTGATAGACGCTCTAAAGGTTTTTTTAGAGAACCTGCTTAAAGAGATTGGTGACGCTGAAGTTTACATCTTTGGGAGTTACGCCAGGGGAGATTGGGTTGAGGACAGCGATATAGACCTAGTAGTTATCTCATCAAGGTTTAGGGGCGTGAATATGTGCGATAGGATGAGCATGCTGAGGAAACTCGCGCCAGATACTTATGCATTCGAGATACTCGCCTATACGCCCGAAGAATTCGAGGTGATTAAACATAGCGTCGTAATTGGGGATGCGATGGAATACTGGATAAAACTCCTATGAATACATCGAAACATAATATTCATGCACTCTTTTATTTAGGTTCACTGCAAATAATTAATTAGGTGACTGCATGTCCAGATGGATTGTTGAGGCTGGTAGATGGATGGCTGATGCTGAGGAGGATCTTAGTGCTGCTCAGAATCTTTTAGCCTCCATGCATTATGCAGCAAGCTGCTTTCACTCGCAGCAAGCTGGTGAAAAAGACTGTTAAATCCTGCCTTTACGCTTTAGGTGTAGAGGCAAAAAGCCGCTCCATAACTGGTTTATTAAGGATTTTGGAGGAGGTTATTGGAGGGAGATTTGGTGAATTAATTGATCATGCCTTCTGTCAGCAAAAAGGGTTCTAGAACATATGAAGGAGTTATTGAGGCAGTTAAGCGTTACGTAGAGCAGCGTGTAATTCCAAGTTTAAAACCGCTGCTTATTATCCTATACGGTAGTTTTGCGGGACGTGGCAACTTAAGGCTTACCCCTTAGATGGTTGTAGTAATATGTGAATGTTTTGCAGAATAAGCACAATGAATTCGGGTTTACCCTCGCAGTATTTTAAAACGCTCTTAAAGAAGGATTCAGAGGTTAAGAAGTTCCTTGTTGGATAAACCCTCATGGATATTAGCTCATTTCTATCAACGTCTAAGGCTGAATAAACCCAATACTGTTCACCATTAACATTGACACATGTCTCATCAACAGCGATAAAACGCCTAACCTTCCTTTCAGAAGCTATGTTCAACTTCTCCCTAAGCTTAACAATTCACTTCCAAACAGATGTCTTAGAAACTCGGATAACACCCTAGCCGTCCTCCTAAGACTTGAAACCTGAAAATACATAGCCAAACCAAGAACCTTAAAGCCTAAAGACACCCTATTCCTCTCAAAAAGCCTCAGCCGCTCAACCAAACCCCTAACACTAAACATAAAAGAAAACAGATAAAACCTACAACTTAAGTCTTAAGTTGCCACGTCCGTTTTGCGAGGGGAGATTTCACGGATGGAAGCGACATAGACCTCTCTAAATATTCCGGTTCACAATCACCAGAAGGACGAAGATG
>JAGTQL010000120.1:0-561 GCA_018396555.1 Candidatus Bathyarchaeota archaeon
AAGGGCTGTTGAGGAACTTTATCAAGTTAAAGTTGAGGATGTGAACGTGCTAATAACTAGGGATGGTACTAAAAAAGCATTCGTGAAGCTTAAACCGGAATATAACGCGGCGGATCTAGCGGTTAGACTGGGCATACTGTAAAACTTAATGTGCATATAGGGGTATAGGGAGGAAAAGGAGAATGGGAAAAAGAATCCTTGTTCAAAGAAGGGGAAGGGGCACATCAGTATTTGAGGCTTCAACACATAAGCGCGTAGCCCCAGCGAGATACCCGAATCTATCAAGGGAAATCTTTAACAGCATTCTTAAGGGTCAAGTTTTAGATCTCATACATGATCCAGGTAGGGGCACGCCGCTGGCTTACATAGAACTTGAGAATGGAGAAAGATATTACACTGTGGCTACTGAAGGAATGCATGAAGGTCAAATAATAGAGCTGGGTGGAAAAGCTTCCATAAACATCGGTAATGTTCTTCCCGCTGGGCTGATTCCGGAGGGAACCACAATATGCAATATTGAACTGAACCCCGGCGACGGCGGCAAGATTGCGCGGGCTTCAG
>JAGTQL010000120.1:587-2883 GCA_018396555.1 Candidatus Bathyarchaeota archaeon
ACTCCTGAGGGAACAATAGTCTCCCTCCCTTCCGGCAAAACACGTTATATAAATAATCTATGCCTAGCGACTATTGGAGTTGTAGCCGCGGCAGGGCGTGTAGAGAAGCCTTTCGTAAAGGCTGGTGCGAAATTTCACTTGATGGAATCTAAGGGGCATAAGTATCCGAGAGTACGCGGCAGGGCGATGATAGCGGCGCTGCACCCCTTCGGAAGCGGTAGAAGAGGCGCAAGAAAAGTTACGACGGCCTCGCGAGATGCCCCCCCAGGAAGGAAGGTTGGATTAATATCTGCTAAGAGAACTGGTAGAAAAAAGAAGAAGTAGCGGATGAAAAGTTAGATACGCTTTCACTTCATATCGTCGTGTTTTACCTAACAACTGTCAAAAGATTTTAATATTTTATCCGCTATGAAGGGTTCACTGTGGTTTGATATGGTTAGAATGAGGATTGCTGTAATTGTACCATTCGGAGATATTTATGATCATAAAAATCTTATCTTGATGAAGCAGCTAGGTTGCACCGATGTTATTGGACATGGGCCTTCTACACCTCGGGGCTCAGAGGTTTGGGAGTACGGCGACATATTACAGATTAAGATGCAGGTTGAAAGGCATGGGCTGAGGCTTGAGGTTCTTGAGGATGCGCCTCCAATAGAGAAGATAATCTACAATCTGCATGGTAAAGAGAAGCAGCTTGAGGACTTCTGTAAATCCCTGGAGAATCTTGGGAAAGCCGGCATAAGGGTTATAAAGCCCCAGCATATGCCGCCAGTTCCAAACATGATTTGGAGAACTGATCCGGATAAACAAACAAGGGGCGGGGCAACATCGACAGCATTCGATTATGATCTTGTGAAGGATGTTCCACCGACGGTTAAGTTCGGCGCATATAGAGAGGAGGACGTATGGAGAAACTTAGAATATTTTCTGAAGAACGTTATCCCAACGGCTGAGGATGCGGGGGTTGTTATAACTTTTCACCCGGATGACCCGCCAATATCGCCAATACAGGGTTTCCCGAGAATTCTAAGGAGCATCGAAGCCTTCGATAGGCTGCTTGAGATCGTTCCAAGTAATAATCTAGGCGTATGCTTCTGTCAAGGATGCTTCGCAGAGATGGGTGTTGATGTGCCAGCCGCCATCCGACACTTTGGTAGGAAGGGGAAAATCTTCTTCGCCCATTTCAGAAATGTGAGGGGATCCGTTTATGAGCCCGGAGGCTTCCAGGAGATTTTCCATGATGACCCGGCAGGTAGAGTTGACATGTTTGAGGCGATGAAAGCCTACTATGAGGTTGGGTTCGAGGGGCCTATGCGACCTGACCATGCCCCTAAAACAATTGCCGATGATATCTATGGTGGACACCCAGGTTATCATATGATAGGGAAGGTTCTGGCATTGGGATACATGAAGGGGCTTGCGGAGAGCATAGAAAAAACCTTCTTTAAGGAAAAGAAAACAGAAAAAACCTAGTTTTGCCGATCAGCCCATCGTAAATCTTTTTTAAGAAAGCTTTTTAGCAAATCCGGCCTAGGCGGATAGGAGTTTCTGAGCGGTATTCCGGAGGCAATCATACTTCTAACAGCCTCCTCCTTTTTCTCAACCTCATCAGCCTTCAGCGCTAGCTCCCTAGCTTTCTCCCTAGGTATGATTATGACGCCGTCTGAGTCGCCCATCACCACATCTCCGGGCTTCACATATACGCCAGCGCATGTGACTGGTACGTTGGCAGCGTATGGAACTATTTCGCCACCTATATGCTCCGGTGTTGTAGCTCTGGCGAAAACAGGGAAATCTAACCTCATTATATATGGACTGTCCCTAATTCCTCCGTCCGCGATTATTCCAGAGGCGCCCTTACATTTGAAGCCGAGGGTTATGCAATCGCCGAAAACACCTAGATCGCTCCTGTCAAGTGAGGCTGCCACTATAACCTCCCCTCCCTTCACAAGGTCATAGGCATCGTAAACCGCATTGCC
This sequence comes from Candidatus Bathyarchaeota archaeon, assembly GCA_018396555.1. Lineage (GTDB taxonomy): Archaea > Thermoproteota > Bathyarchaeia > Bathyarchaeales > DTEX01 > DTEX01. Next base: position 2,567 of record JAGTQL010000120.1, read on the forward strand.
ATTAAAATTTTCCCTAAAAGCCTCATTAAAACTAACATATTTTATTGTAATCGCTGGGCCAACAGCCTTCATGTCGGGCTTTAGAGGCTTAACACCGGGAAGCAGGTATTTAGCTCTAGACTCGCCTAGAAGACTATACACGGTTGCCACGGAAGATCTCTTCAACATGCTCAGGATTTCATTAACGCTGTTTTCTCCATTCAAATCGAAAACCTCCATTATTAATTTTACATTAGCATTATTTAACAGTGAACTCTGCTTTTATAAATTTCCTTGGATACAAATTCATCAACATTGATCCACCAACTTGCAGTTAA
>JAGTQL010000119.1 GCA_018396555.1 Candidatus Bathyarchaeota archaeon
ATCCATGGCCTCCTTCAGTAGTCTTTGGCCGAAGACATATCTATTAACTATGAAGCCATACAATCCCTCGCCAACTAAACGGAAAATTGTTTCAGCATCCGGCGAGTAAACCTTTATACCCTCAATCACTCTCTCAAGCTCATCCCCCTTAGGATATGAGAGTCCTAAGTTGTCAAAGTGATGTTTACCAATAGCATCTCCACAGATTTTATCACCTATTGACTCAGCGCTTTTGCAGTCCACTAAGCAGACTGATAGCCCCATCTTAGCGGATGTTTTAGCCGCCATGCAGCCTCCAGTTCCAGCGCCAACAACAATAACATCAAATTTCTCCATGAATTTCCCTCAGCTCTATCAGTATAATTTCTAAGACCAAATTAAAAATTAAACTTTTACCCCTTAAACCCACACAAACTTTCATCCACATTAACAAGCCTTACTAGGAGGAGGCCAGTAACCATTTAGAGATTATCATAAAATCAGATGAAAAGGGAGAAAGAGAATAAAGAAGCCCTTGGTTTCCCATTTTGATTATGATTTTCGCTATTGCAGTTCTTCCGTTTGGCTAACCAGCATTACTAACATTCGGTTCAACTCAATGGGCGCTCATTCTATTCGCATTCTTTGCCAGTCTGATTATTGCTCGCGTTCCCAAAAAATAAAAATATTAGTCTATTATTTCATCTCTTCCTCAAATATCTTTAGTAATTCTTTCTTCTCAATCCCAAGCTTCTCGGTAAGCTCCCTCACCCACCTTACATACGACCTAAAGACGTTACGCGCAATCTCAATCTTATCTTCAACAGGGAGATTCTCTTCTTCAACCAGCAACAGTGCGAACCATCTGCCCAAATCTGTAAGCGTATAAGTCTTAAGCCAGACAGTGCGACCCAAAAACTCAGTCTTCTCCATATGCTCAGTCAATATCCCTAACTCTGTAAGAGCCTTCAAATGCTCTATAACAGTCTTATTCGAGTAACCCAAAACTCCAATCAAATCTTTCTGATATATCTTCTCTGATACACCGCGCTTTAGAGCAAATTTTAGAATATCAAGGGGAACAGAGGAACCGAATATAGCCCTTAAAACCTCATGCTTACTACCTTTAGGTAAAAAAATCACATAAGGATAAATCCGAGCAGACACCTTGATGCCCCCGCAATTCTATATGAAAAATAAGTAAGTTGATATTTAAGTAAATATTTGCTATTAAAGGTTTAAGTCAAATTTCTATAATGCCGCTTCTTTTTAGCGCATGAAAAATGCCAGCGCATATTAAAGAAGCAATCACAGTAATTATTATTCTCTCAACAACCGCGATCGGGAGGAAAATATAGAAAATTGTTCCGAGACCGGTTGGATCATTTTTCGGTAGACCCGATTTAAGCCAAGAGAATCCAAGGCTGACAAGGGCATCTTTTATACCCTTAAGCTGAACAAACCAGTTCACAGCTCCGATAAAGATCAAGTTCCCCATCATATGATTAGCCATCACGCCGCTAAAACTTGCAATTGTCACCCCAATGATAAATTTCCGTTTATTGTTTCCGCTTATAAAACCATGTATTCTATCTCTGAATACAAGAATAAGCGCTAGAGCGGATAAATGGAGAAAAGGATAGTAAGGCACTAGAAAACCTGGTGGAGAGAGATACCATAAGCAGTTTAAAACTGCTAATATTAGAGCTGCTACTTTCCAGTTTGATCTGCTGCTTCTCCTTGAAAGCGCGCCACAAACTATTGTTCCTATAGGCACGGTTGGCAGCATCAGCATTCCGAAGAAAGTTGTGTCAGGAATTAACCAAGCAATAAAATTACCGATGAAAGCTGCGATTCCTCCCACCCAAGGCCCGAGGATCATGCCAATGGCAGGCATAAGAATAAGTTGCGGTTCTATTTTACCTTCCGTCACGCCCATTACGGGGATTCCTGGTAATCTGGAAATAACGAACTGTAGAGCGGAGAAAACGCTTATCAAAGCAATCTGCTTAGCATTTAATTTCATTTTTGACACCGATATGTAATTTATTATGATATCGTGTAATTTTCTACATAAAAATCTTTCGGTATATTATGCTACCTTACCCAGATGATTCTGGGGCTGAACCCATGGATTTTATAATAATAAAAGCTGGCGGTTGAAGATTAAAGCGGCTTTATATAGTCTCTTCCCAAAGCCTCCCTTGAGCCCACTAGGACCCGATGGTACTCTTCATTGTTACGCTTATCAATAACCTTTTCTAGTTTTCCATAAACGGAGATTCTTTCGCCATTATATGCTATGCCCCCATAGAACCCCTCATAGGATGCTACCTCAACTATGTCTTTGATCGGCTGTCCCTCAAGAACCCTAACGTCCTCAACTTTATATATTGCTGGCATAAAATCGGCTTCAGAATCGTCAGAGACGTTTGCCTTAATCTTAATCATCCCCTTGGGATTAAAAACCTTGTCTCCATATTTTTCGTTGATTTCTTCCTCCATCTTAATCGGGTGGATTGAAAATTTTGTTCCCTTAAAGATCCCCCTATTCCACTTTCTGCTCAGTATTCTGCAAGCGTCCTCATATGTTAAAGGATAAATTTCAGCCTTACTTAGGCACCAGCGCTTAGCCTCCTCTCTATTAAACTTTGAAATTCCGTGGCTTCCCACGGAATAAATCTGCTTTATGGTTTCCCTTACGCATTCGCTGTTTTTTACACCGTAAATAGTCAAGTCTATGTCTGAGAATTTCTGATGTATGTCCAAGAGGATTGAGCCTGCAACTCCGAAATACTTTAGTGGGATGCCGCTTTCATCAGATATTTTAAGCGCTAAATCCAAGGCTTTGCCCTGTAGAGCATCTAAGTCCCCAGATCTGCTAAGATCAATGATTTTCTCCTGAGGCTTCAAGTGATTCGTTATTTTACTCAATGGAACTGCTGACATACTCACTCCCATAATTGGTGAATCATACAAATATTCCGGGTGCTTCTTAAGAAAGTTGATTGTGCCAA
>JAGTQL010000037.1:0-8597 GCA_018396555.1 Candidatus Bathyarchaeota archaeon
CATCGCTGAAGCAGAGGACAAGAGCATTCTTCAACAACATAACAGTAAACCTAAGACATAACCCACACCTAAGATGGAGGAGGAGCATAGAATGCTGGAACCTAATCTGCGACATGTTCACATACTACTACAACAACCTAAGGAGGTGAACCTTAAGTTGCCACGTCCGAGCGAATTATCGAAATGCTTATATTTATGTTTATAACGGAGTTATTTTGGTGCTTGAATATGGGTGTTCGCCTTTGCTAAATCGATAAGCGTTCCATCTAAGGCATCTTGGCGTAAAAATTTTTTGTTAAGTGGCATAGAGTCTCCAATCGTTTATCCCTAAAGTTTTTGGTTGGAGGTGCTAATGATTGAGTGGGGGCCATGCTTTTTCCGGCAAACGCCTATTTGAGTGGTTCGCTGATGATTTAGCGCAGCTTAAAAGATTGAGTTCATATCCCATTAAGGAGGTTAAAGGGTTCGCCGAGGAAAGAAACATTACTATCTTTGTTAAGCTCGAGCATGACAATTGTAACCATATCGATCCGGTTAAGTCGATAAAGCGGAAGCCAGCTACCCTAATGGGCACCTTTGTATACGAATTTAATCCGCAGAAGAGTATTTGGGTTTCCGCTTCCTCAGGGAACTTCGCCATAGAACTTGGCGTTTTAGCGATTGAAATGGACCGGAAAATATTTGCTGTTTTGCCGCCTAGAACGCCTAATCAAAGGATTAAAACTTTGAGGAGCTTGGGTGTAAATGTTGTTAAAGTCTCTGAAGAGGAGTATGATCTCTGTCCAAGGGAGTTCACCGTTTTCATGGTTAGGTCGCTGGCGAACAGATACGATTATGTTGTGAACATAGATCAATATAATAGCGTCTTAAATCCATTATCGCATATGCTTTTTACAGCCAGAGAAATAGATGAGAGTGTTGGAGGGGACTTGACTCACATCTTCATTCCACTTGGCAGTACCGGGACTTTCGCTGGAATCTACGAGTATTTCTTGAGGTTCCATCCAAAGGTTAAGATTATCGGCGTTCAACCAACTAGAATACATAGCATACCGGGCGTCCATAATGTTGTTGGCGAGTGCAAGTGGAGCCCAGAAATATTTGGGCTCTCAGATATGAAAATGATTAAGGTGATGACAGTAGATGATAGGTCGGCTTACGAAGCGCTTATGGAGCTGGAGATTAAATATGGGATTCATGGCGGGCCATCAAGTGGGATGGTCTTTGCGGCGGTAAAGAGGGAAATTGAAGCTGGCAATATCAGTGGTGGAAGCAATATTCTCATGATGTCAGCTGATAGCTCTTGGGATTATAAGGAATGGAATATGGAGATTTTAACGGATCTAAAGAGCAATTTGGGAGATGATGTAAAAGAGTACTTAGGCAAATATATTAGGGTTCTGGAGGGTAGAGAAAGCATCGAAGCCAGAGTGATGAAGGTTAAGAGCATATATAAACCTAAGATTGAAGGTGAAGTCTACCGCCTAGAGGAGTTTGAGGAAATGCTAGCGAGGATATAGAGCCCCAAAATTTGCGGGAAAAATTAATAAGTTAAATCAGGGAAGACCACGGTGAGTGGAGCTGAATGTTTAAGCGGTGTCCTGGAGTAAGAAATCTAATAGAGCCGCAGATAACATTTAGGAAATGTCCGTTCTGCGGTGAGGAAATGGAATTCTTTGAGTATGAGACGCATCTTGAATGCCCAAGATGTGGTGAAATAGTTTATCGTGAACCTACGGAAACATGCCTATCGTGGTGCGAATATGCGGATAAATGCATTGCTGACCTAGAGAATAGGGGCGTCATCAGTAGGATTAGGGCAGAAGAGCTAAGAAAATTTATTGGAAAAAGGAGGTAATGGAGTGATGAGTTTTCAATGGCCTGTTAAAATTCTGCTCGTTCATCCCCAAGCATCATTCTTGATGAGAAATGAGATAACCATAGCTGCGGACTGCGCAGTCCTCTTAAACGAGAATCTCGGCGGACGGTTCAGGAACGGTGATCCTGTTATAATCGGTTGCCCTCTACTTGAAGATCCCTACAGGTTGGTAAGTAAAATCGCGTTGGTTATGAAGGAGACTGCAGCGAAGGAAGTTGAGGTCTACACTATGGAGGTTCCATGCTGTCATGCAATACACTTGATGGTCTCGAAGGCCATTAAAGAGTCTGGGAAACCCATAAATTCTAAACATTACATTGTGAGAGTAGTTTCCCAGAAAACCGAGCCCTATAGACCGGGCGTGATCGATGAGCCAATGATGATGGCTGAAAGGGAAGCGCATGGGCATAATCGCTAAGCATTACTATATCAAGAAGTGGTGAATTTATGGTTCGAGGTGTAAGGTTCATTGTAACAGTCGATCAGGAAAGATGCACTGGATGCGGCAACTGCGTTAAGGCCTGCTTAACTGGGGCGCTTCAACTAATAAATGGAAAGTCAAAGATTGTTGACGAGAGGCGCTGCGATGGATTCGGCTCATGCATAGCTGTATGTCCAAATAATGCTATACGCCTGGAACTACGTGATGCGGAGGGATTCGATTGGTCAGTGGTTAACGAGATAATATTTGAAAGTCTTATGAAGAAGTTAGCTATGACAAGCGCGCCCTTAAAATAACCAATACTCAGTAGGTTAGCATTATGCATATTTAATTGATGTTGTTTCACTCCTAAGGGGGGAATGAATAATGTGCACGCATAATGTAACGAAACGACTGGTTAAAGAAGCTAAGATTAATTCCTTACCTGTTGAGTTAAAATACTGGCCAATAAGAAGATACATGGACATTTATAAGAAATCATTAGACGATATTGAGGAATTTTGGGAACAGGAAGCAAGAAAGCTTGAATGGTTTAGAACATGGGATAAAATCCTTGAATGGGATCCGCCCTTCGCAAAGTGGTTTCCTGGAGGTTTAATAAACGCCTCATATTTATGCGTTGATAGACATCTAAAAACATGGAGAAGAAACAAAGTAGCCATTTACTGGGAAGGAGAGAACAGTGAAGAGAGAACTCTAAGTTACTCACAGCTTCATAGGGAAGTAAACCGCTTAGCAGTAGCCCTTAGAAAATTAGGTGTTAAAGATGGTGACAGGATAGCGTTATATTTGCCAATGATTCCTGAATTGCCCGTCGCCATGTTAGCGTCTGCAAGAATAGGAGCCATACATACCGTAATCTTTTCCGGATTTAGTTCAATGGCATTAGCGGATAGGATAAATGATACAGAAGCGAAAGTGCTTATCACAGCTGATGGAGGTTACAGAAGGGGAAAAGCCATTAAATTAAAAGAGATAGCAGACTTAGCTCTGGAAAATGCTCCATCAGTCGAAAAAGTTATAGTGGTTAAGCGAAGGGGTCAAGAAGTTAAAATGAAAGAAGATAGAGACATTTGGTACCATGAACTTGTGAAGAACATTCAAGGAAGCATAGATCCAATGCCGATAGAAAGCACCCATCCGCTCTACATTCTTTATACTTCTGGCACAACAGGCAAACCTAAAGGCATAGTTCACAGCACTGGAGGATATTTAGTCTTCATAAACTCGATGTATCAATGGGTTTTTGACATAAGAGAAGATAGCGTATACTGGTGCACCGCTGATGTGGGCTGGGTTACCGGACATAGTTCCATTGTTTATGCGCCGCTAATGCATGGGGCGTCGATAGTTGTTTACGAGGGTGCTCCAGATTATCCGAAACCAGACAGATGGTGGGAAATCATTGAAAAATATAAAGTAACAATCTTTTATACTTCACCCACAGCCATACGAATGTTTATGAAATACGGCGAAGAATGGCCCAAAAAACACGATCTAAGTAGCCTAACAATACTTGGAAGCGTTGGAGAGCCAATAAATCCAGAGGCATGGCTTTGGTATTTTAAACACATAGGAGGGGAACGCTGTCCAATAGTAGATACGTGGTGGCAAACTGAAACTGGGGGAGTAATGATATCTCCAGCACCAGGCATAGGTTTAGTGCCTCTGAAACCTGGATCAGCAACCTTCCCACTTCCAGGTATCGACGCTGAGGTGGTTGACGATAATGGTAAGCCTACACCTCCTGGTGTAAGAGGCTACCTAGTCATAAAGAAACCTTGGCCTGCTATGCTCATGACTTTATATAAGGATCCGGAGCGGTACAAGCAAACATACTGGTCTAGGTTTCCAGGAGTGTATTATACTGGCGATTACTGTATAAAAGATGAGGATGGGTATTTCTGGCTTCTTGGAAGGGCTGACGAGGTTTTGAAGGTTGCAGGACACCGAATGGGAACAATGGAATTAGAGAGCGCAGCCATTTCTCATCCTGCAGTAGCAGAGGCAGCTGTAATCGGTAAGCCCCATGAAATTAAAGGTGAGAGCATTGTTATTTTTGCGATTTTAAAGCAGGATCATGTGCCAAGCGAGGGTCTTCATGAGGAGCTGAGAGAGCATATGAGGAAAACTATAGGGCCAATCGCTATGCCTGATGAAATATATTTCGTTTCGAAGTTGCCGAAGACGAGAAGCGGTAAAATTATGCGCAGGGTCCTAAAGGCTGTGGTTTCTGACGCGCCCATAGGAGACGTAACTACCTTAGAGGATGAGGCTTCAGTAGAAGAAGTTAAACAAGTTTACGAAGAGTTTAAGAAGATTATTGGACATACATAGTTATTATAGTAAGAGATTTAATTATGTGCGTGAAAATTGAAAAGGCTGGAAAATACATCAGCCTTTACAAGCTTTATTTGATTTAGCTGTTGAATTTCCTTAAAAGCTTTCATTGCAATTATAGTTAATCTACAAACTAAAACAAGAAGTTTATTCTAAATCTATTAAAAAGACCTTTAAAGCATTTGACAGTAAAATTATTTTTCTGTTAGTGAAAGGTTCTTTCAAGACACCTTTTTAATGGAACTACATTTTTTCGCTTTTGTTGAATGTTAAAAATGTTCCGCTCTATATGGCCAGTTAAGCTACGAAAATCCTAGATTCAAAGACTCATTTTTCTATTCATTTTTAAATTCCTTCCACTTGAAATGCTAAATCTTAGGAAGGTTTATGAAAGATATGAATGAGGTGAACATCGATTGTTAACTAATCGATGTCTCAGCTTGTTAAAAGCGTTGCTTTTTGTGCTCTTTTGGCAAGAGCCTCCATTAGCTTTTCTTCCTCTAGGGCATGCTTTTCTTCTTGTGTGAACTCCTTGGGAAGCCAATCTGGCTTAGATCTATTTGCGTAGTAGGCTCTTATAGCCCTCCTAAGCGATCCAACTGCAAGTACACCGCAATGATATTTAACGGATGGCAGCCCGCCAAGCTCATTGGACACGTCTCTCCATGAGATCTTCCAAGCATCTTGAAGGGTTTTTTCCTTAATTATTTCAGTTAGTATGCTTGCTGCGGCTATATTTGCAGCGCAGCCATAACTTTCAAACTTCGCATCAACAATTTTTTCAGTTAATTCATCAATTTTCAAGTATATTGCTATCATATCTCCGCATGCTAGGCTACCGGCAAGAGCCTCAGCATTAGCATCCTCTATTCTGCCAAGGTTCTTCGGGTTTCTAAATAACTCAAGAACCTTCCTTCCATATGTTAGAGGCATTCGGCTCGACAAATTTATATCACCTCCCTTAAGGGTTAATCGGACTTAAGGATCTAATTCTTCCAATGGCGCCGGGCAAAATGTCTAAAACATACTCTATGTCTGATGTTGTATGAAACGGCGAGACCTTCATCAGCAAGCTTCCATGCGCTTCCTCATATTTTCGCCCAATAGCTAAGAGCACATGGCTAGGCTCTAGGACGCGACTTGTGCAAGCGCTTCCGCTAGAAACGTAAATACCTTTCATGCTCAACTCAACTGTTAAAGCTTCTCCCTCACAATAAAGGAAACTAATATTCACGTTGTCCGGAGCGCGCTTATCGCCAAAAGGACCATTTAATAAAGTATGATCAATACTGTTTAAAATGCCGCTAATCAAGCGTTCTCTAAGATCGGTCATCTTTAACACGTTCTCTCTAAAATTTCTGTGCATAATCTCAACAGCCTTAGAGAAGCCGATTATGCCGGGCATGTTCTCAATGCCTGGCCAGAGCTTTTGTGTGCTAAGTTGCCCATGGACGATTGGTTCAAGCTTAATTCCCTCCCTAACATATAATGCACCCGCGCCTTTAGGTCCGTATACTTTATGGCTGCTGAAGGATGCCAGATCAACATCAAGTTTCTTCATGTCCAGCGGGATTCTTCCAATGGCATCGCAGGCATCCGTGTGAATCAGGACTCCTTCGTCTTTATCTCTGACAATATCCCTTATGGCTTTCATGTCTTGTATGGTGCCTATCTCATGGTTTACAGCTGCCACGCTCACTATTAAGGTCTCCTCGTCAACATGCTCGGATAAGAAATCTAAGTTTACGAAGCCCTCTCCATTAACAGGTGCCTTTATAACCTTGAACCCATATTTTTCAAGCCTCTCAGCTGGAAAAATTACGCTTAAATGCTCTATACCTGACACGATAACCTTCTTTCTCTTTGATGAGAACCCGGACGAGCCCATTATGGCTAAGTTATTCGCTTCAGTCCCGCTATGGGTATAAACTATTTCCTCTGGACTGCAATTAATCGCCAGAGCAATATTTGTAGTGGCTTCATAAAGAGCCTGGTAGCTCATCCAGCCCATTAAATGGGTTATAGACGGGTGTCCTTTACCACTTAACCTATAGGCGTCATACATAGCTTTCAGGGCTTCCGGGATTATTAAGCCGGAGTTCTCATGATCTAAATAAACTTCTTTCTCTGGTAGACCATGCGACTTAATTAACTCATCAATCGGTTTTGATAGGTCACTGTATGTCAACCCAAAACCTCCAAGTATATACGATATGTTTCATCCACCTTTTCAATATTCAGAACCTTATGACCCACATTTGAAGCCCATTCCCTAATATCTTGAGGGGCACCTGGATCAGTTGCTAGGAGCATAATTATCTGACCTGGACTGGCCTTCATAACTGCTTCAGCTAATGCTAAAAGCGGGCCTGGGCAAGACTTATATCGCGCATCAACAACTATATTGACTTTCAAAAGTTACCACCTATATTATGATATGAAGAGATTAATATCTGAATCTTTTGCTTTACTTAAAAAGGACGCGGCGCCAACAATCTCATCAACATATTCTATTAAGTCTTCAGTCTTCACACCGAGAAAACTCATCGTTGTGGAGCAAGCGTAAACCTTCAATCTTCCAGTCTTCTTCCCCTGCTCCAATATTTCTAGCCAGCTTGGCATAGCTCCAGAGCTAACAGCCCTTCTTAAATTGTCTTCATAAACTTTATAATCCGAGCTAACTTCCTTTGGCTCATAACCCTTTTTTAGGGCTAGGATGCCCCAAAATGTAAAGAACATTTCTGATTCCCAGCCCATGACGGCTGCTGTTGTGGCCAGCGTCGCCGCCGGAAATAGCTTATCCAGTTTTTCTGAGGCCACTATTATGGATATTTTTGGCATTCCATCACCAAATATAATTGTATAACGGCGTTATATAAATGTATTCCCTCGCCTATAAGTTACTTCAAACGCTACTTTCTCTAAAATGCTCCATTTTCATTTATAGATTAATTTGTAGAATGCAGACCGTTTTGGCTTATATTTGTCGGCGTAGCCAACCCTGAAACCACTTCTTCATGCATTCCTCAGAGCAGAAGAGGTAGGGCTTATTTACACAACAGGTTTTTCTAATTATGGGCTTTCCCCGAATTAGTTTGCCACAGACTTGACACCGCAAAATTGTCACCAAAATAAATTTAGGATTATAACGGACTTATAAAATTTTCGAAATATTCTTATTGGGAATATTTTGAGCATAAAATATAAATACTAGTTATATTTAGTACTTTATAACTCCGTTATTGAGGTGGTGGCGCTCGAGAAAAAAGGGCACATAAAGATGCTTAAATGTAGAGAGTGCGGAAAAGAGTATCCGCCAATAAAAATTCATGCGTGTGAAGACTGCTTTGGACCATTAGAAGTCGTATATGATCTAGACTCTATAAAAGTTAATAAGCATATTATTGAGGGGCGGGGCGAAACCCTATGGCGTTACCGCGATCTTCTGCCAATTGAGGACGAAGCGAAAATTGTTGATTTAGGAGCTGGCTTCACACCGCTCCAAGAGTGTAGACGCCTAGCAGAAGCCTTAGGGATAAGAAGACTCTACATAAAGAATGATATTGTTAATCCAACGGGATCTTTTAAGGATAGACCAGCTACTGTTGCCGTCTCAAAGTCCCTTGAGTTCAAGTTTAAGGCTGTTGGATGCGCTTCAACTGGAAATTTGGCTGCGGCTACTGCTGCGCATGCTGCTAGGGCTGGTCTGCCATGCTACGTTTTCATTCCATCTAATACTGAGAGGAGCAAGGTTTTGCAGGCAGCTACATATGGGGCTAAGATAATTGCTGTTAAAGGGACGTATGATGATGCTAACAGGCTTGCCGCCCAAACCGCCTACGAGTATAACTGGGCCATAGTGAACATAAATGTGCGCCCATACTATGTTGAGGGTTCCAAAACAATAGTTTTCGAGATCTGCGAGCAGCTCGGGTG
>JAGTQL010000037.1:8637-10307 GCA_018396555.1 Candidatus Bathyarchaeota archaeon
GCGCTGCTCTGCGCCATATGGAGAGGGCTAAAGCAATTTAGAGATCTTGGGTTATTCAGCGAGCTGAAAACAAGGTTGATCGGAGCGCAGCCGGAGGGCTGCTCACCTATAGTTAAAGCCTTCAAGTCTAACTCGGAGGATATTCTCCCAGTTGAGAAGCCTGAAACTATCGCTAAGAGCCTAGCTATTGGCGATCCAGGTGATGGAATCTATGCCTTAAGGGCGATTAAAGAGTCTGAGGGATTAGCAGAGTATGCGTCTGATGAGGAAATAATTGAAGGAATAAATCTTTTAGCGAAAACTGAAGGGATCTTCGCTGAACCAGCCGGTGGAGTTACAATAGCCGTCCTAAAAAAGCTTATTGAATCGGGCGACATAGCCAGAGATGAGGAGGTTGTTTGTTGCGTCACCGGCAGCGGCTTCAAATCGCTGGATATTTTTTCAATCGATACTATGAGCGTAATAGAGGTGGAGCCCAATTTCAGCAGCCTTGAGAATCTAATAGGGTTGGAGGCGTTATAAAACATGGCTAGGGTGAAAATAACCTTGTTTGGCGGATTAGCAAAAGCCGCTGGTGAGAAAACGGTTTATGTTAACGCATCAACGCTTAAAGAAGCCATTGGTGAGATTGCCGCCAAATATGGGGAGGAGATTAGAAATAGAATTTTGGATGAGAAGGGAAATCTGAGAAGGTTTGTCAATATATATGTGAATGGTAAAGATGCACGATTCACAGGCGCCCTAGAAACTAAATTAAATGAAAACTGTGAGGTCTCAATTATTCCGGCGGTAGGAGGTGGATAATACGGTTAACTTAATCCTCATTGGATTTAGGAGTGTAGGTCAGGGGATAGCTGAAATCCTCAGGCTGCGTGGTCCAGTGCTCAAAGAGAAGCATGGGTTAGATTTAAGAGTTATCGCGATAGTTGATCGTGGTGGAGCTGCGGTTTCGAAAGTTGGGTTAGATTTAACTAGGGCTCTAGAGGTTAAAAAGCTTCTTGGCTCCGTTTCCGCCATGAAAACTGTAGGTAAGCCAGGGCTTTCGGCTGTAGGCGTAATAGAGGATCTGGATGGAGATATAGTTGTAGAGGTTACATCGAATAACCTTGAGAATGGTGAGCCGGGGCTAACGCACATTAAAAGGGCTTTAGCATCCGGCAAACATGTAGTTACAACCAATAAAGGTCCACTTACCCTAGCTCTTCCGCAGCTCCTCGATTTTGCGCAAAGGAGACATGCTGATTTAAGATTTAGTGGGGCTGTGGGTGGAGCTATGCCGATTCTGGGCTTCGCGAAAGAGCTTCTCTATGGAGATGAAATACTGTCTATTAGAGGGGTGTTAAATGGCACAACAAACTATATTCTTTGGAGCATGTCTGAAAGGCATCTAACAATGGACCAAGCCATCGCTGAGGCACGAAAGCTAGGCTACGCTGAGGAGAACATTTCCTATGACATTGACGGTCTTGATACCGCCTCGAAAATAGTTATAATAGCGAATTGGGTTATGGGTCGTAGGATATCACTCAGAGATGTTGACATTAAAGGTGTAAGGGGGATCTCCCAAGAAGACCTGATTAAGGCAAAAATAAGGGGCTTCACCATCAGGCTTATAGGCTCCATAAGCCATGATGAAGTAAAAGTTTCTCCGGAAGAGATCCCTCTTGGAG
>JAGTQL010000037.1:10320-16222 GCA_018396555.1 Candidatus Bathyarchaeota archaeon
AGACTCCAACCTTAATGTTGTGATGATAGACTGCGCCCACTCAGGTCGACATATAATTATTGGGCGTGGAGCCGGTGGTAAGGAGACCGCGTCCTCCGTAATGAGGGACATAATAAGCATAATTGATGATGCATGCTGGAGGAGAGATTGCGACAGAATATTCTTAAGGGGCCACTCCTCAGGGGCTTTTCATAAGTGCTTTTATAGGACAGAGACGCTGACGTTATGGGGCTTTATATGATTTGATGGGAGAGGGATGATTGTTGCCTAAAAGCAGAAGATTTGAGCTCTCAGAATCTGAAATAGAATATTATTCTCGCCAAATAGTTCTTCCAGACATTGGCTATGAGGGGCAGATTAAACTTAAAAGGGCTAGCGTATGCATAGTTGGCTTGGGTGGATTGGGTTCTCCCGCCGCTTTACAGTTGGCGGCTATGGGCGTAGGGCATCTGCGCCTAGTGGACCACGACGTTGTTGAGGCATCAAACCTGCAAAGGCAGCACATTTACAGCGTTAAGTTTTTAGGCTACCCAAAAGTTGAAGCTGCGGCTATAAGACTTAGGGAGCTAAATCCCAACATAGAGGTTGAGCCATTACCAGTATCCTTAAACCACCGTACCGTTGAGGAAGCTATCAGAGATATTGATGTTGTTATTGATGGGCTTGACCGCATGAGCACACGCTACATAGTTAATCGCGCCTGCCAGAAGATTGGTGTGCCATATATTTATGGGGCTGCAATAATGACGTTTGGAAGTGCCTCCACAATTATATCTGGAGAGACGCCCTGTCTGGAATGTTTCCAGGGCGGAATAGATGATGATATGCTACCATCATGCGCTGTTGTCGGGGTTCACCCAGCAATCCTCAATATCATAGCGAGCATAGAGGTTTCTGAGGCAACCAAGATTATTACTGGTAAAAAGCCGCAGCTGGCTGGTAAACTCTTCCACTGCGATATTAGTGAGATGGTTTTTGAGATAATAAACGTTTCGAAGGCTGAGAAGTGCCCGGTGTGCGGTTTAAAACAAGCCCTTCCCAAACCTGTTGAAGAGAAAGTAATCACGGAGCTCTGCGGTAGGGAGGGAAAGAGAGTCTTCCTTATAGTGCCGAAGAAAAACCTCAACATAGACGTGAATAAACTATCATTGGTGATAAGCAGCTCCAGAGATTTTGAGATCAAAGTTAATGCGGACCTTGGAATAACATTCGTTGACAATGCTAAAAATAGAGCCGTCAGCATTCTGAAGAGTGGAATAATGATAGTGGACAATGTTAATAGTGAGGATGAGGCTTATAGATTCTACAGAGAAATAATGGTTGATGGGCTTAAGGTTAATGCTGGCGACATAGAACCATGAACTTTTATGGTTTATAGGAAGATTTAAATAATAACGCCGTTATACTTTTATCGGCCAAATGCTTCAAAGGAGCGAAAAAAGGAGGATGAAGCCAACCACAACATCATACGAGAATATTGAGAGGTTTATAAAATGCTACTCAATCGGACGTGATGACGGTGAGGATTCGCTGCACTTCATCAGGATCAAGGTTCCAGGCGGCATCTTGACGTCTAAGCAGTTCCTGAAAATCGCTGGTCTCGCATCAAAATACGGCCGGGGGATTGCGGAGATAACTGATAGGCAGGATCTACAGTTACACTGGATTAAGGCTGAAGATTCTCTAGAAATCTTCTCCATAATGGATGAATTAGGCTTTACGACGGATATGTGCGGCCAAGGCTTTCCCGGAGCAAGATACGGTGATGTAAGGAACATTGTTTGCTGCCCAGCTTCTGGGATCGAAAGAGACGAGATATTTAATTGCTATCCAATCGTCAAGGATCTAACAAGATTCTTTACCGGAAACCCAGAGTATTTGGATCTTCCTAGAAAATTTAAGATAGCAATGTCCGGCTGCAGCGCCGACTGTGTTAGGGCGGAGATAAATGACCTGGCCTTCATAGCTGTTAAAAATAGCGGAGAAGTTGGCTTCACAATTCTGGTTGGTGGAAGCGTAGGAGCGTCGCTTCCGGGACCAAGGCTAACGAAACCAACTGGCATGTTTATTTATCCTGAAGACGCCTTTAAAGTGGCAGTCTCAATAATCGAGATATTCAGAGATTATGGCAATAGAGAGAGCAAGGCTAAGGCCAGGTTTAAGTGGCTCATTGAGAATTGGGGGCTCGAAAAGTTCCTTTCACTGCTAAAATCAAAGACTGATGTAAAGTTTGAGAAGTACGATGGGCCAATCTTTATCAGGGAAACTGATCATGAAGGGATTCAGCCACAGACTAACAATGGCTACTATTATGTAAATATTCCCATACTGGGTGGGCGGCTAACGAGTTCTATAATGGATAAGATTGCGTTTCTAGCGGATAAGTATGGAAGCGGCGAGATAAGGCTGACCCCAACCCAAAATATAATAATCCCAAATGTTTCTGAGGAAAATAGTAAACTGCTCCTAAAAGCCCTTATAGAATTGGGTTTCCTGATGAATTCTTCTAGGGTTAGGCAGCTTAGCGTGGGCTGCGCTTCAGACTTCTGTGGGAAAACATTATATCCGCACGCTAAAGACATTGTTAGAGATGTCGTAGAATATTTGGAAGAATATTTTGGTGCCGAAAAATTGAGCAGTCTAAGGCTTCGTGTGAATGCTAGCGGCTGCCCTAATGATTGTGGGGCAAGCCTTGTAGCCGATATAGGTTTGATTGGAAAACAGATTAGGGAGGGCGATAAGATTAGGCAGGCATACGATATCTATGTTGGCGGAGGCTTAGGCAATAGTCCATTGCTCGGTAAGATTGTTGCTGAAAGAGTCCCAGCTGAAAGAGTGAAGTTCATGGTTGCTTCATTCATAGCCAATTACTTGGAGCGGAGGAAGCCCGATGAGAGTATGGGCGAATTCTGTAGGAGGCACAGAATAGAAGAGCTAAAAGTCTTCTTTCTCCCGGAATATGGGGGTTGATTATGTTGAGCAGAGATAGATTTAAGGTCGAAAAGGTTAGTGAAGGGTTATATAGGCTGGATGTCCGTGGATTAGTCTGCCCATACCCACAGCTCCTAGTCACAAGAGCCCTAAACAGTCTCTCGCATAACGACATTCTGGAAGTTATTCTTGATAATCCACCATCGGTAAGGGATATGCCGCCAATACTTGAGGAAAGGGGCTATAATGTTAGTGTGGTGAAGATAGATAGTGTAACATGGAAGGTGACTATTCAAGCGCGAAGCTAATCTTTGTTCCTAAAACTGGGATAAGAATGAAAAATTATATATGAAGAAGTGTAAAAAATTACATTGATTGGAGGTTTAATACATTGCTAGCAAGGAGAGTAGCGCTTATCGGGGTTTTTGCCTCCCTTCATACACTACTATATTTTATGCCACTTTTATGGCGTAGCTGGGCAATATTTCTCATACCTTTTGAGGGCATTATTCTCGGCCCTTTGGCTGGCTACCTAGCAGCCTTAATGGGCAGCATAATCGCCAGAATAATTAAACCGGATGTTTTTTGGATGTTTGGAATATTCGCCGAACCTTTAGGGGTTTTAGCGGCTGGCTTTCTCGCCAAGAGGGATTGGAAGCCCGTCTTGGCCATTTATGGTGTAATGCTCTCAGCCTATTTCATTCATCCCTTAGGTCGGCAGCTTCCGCTATGGACTATCTTAGACATTTTGCTTGCTTTCATCCTAATATATCCAACGGCAAAAATAGGGAGAAAGATCTTTGAGGGAAACCTTAAACATTCAACCATATCCCTAATTTTCATATCATTTATATCTACGGTAACAGATGCATTAATAAGAGTCTTTCTTTTCATTCCAGTAGGTTTATTTTCCCTTCTCGGTCTAACAAGTGAAGCAGTATACGCCATCTTTATAGCCGGAGCTATCGACTCTTACATAGAAGATACGCTAGTCGTAGCAGTTTCCTTTATAATTGGCACTCCGCTACTCAAAGTCCTAGAGAAAATGCCAGAATTCAAATACTATAGTTAAGACCCCGAAGAAAGTTCGAATGAAAATATTCAATTGTTAACACATCTAGTGTGTATAACGCTAATTTGCTAATTTATGCTATTTTTAGTTAGCGCCTTTTATAAGCCAAGAGCACGGTTGGAAGGGCCGCTGCCAGATATGAAAGGTGAACCATGACTCTCGCCCATTCGGCACTTACGGTGTAACCAAACATAACTGCTAATATTGAACCTATCAAATTCTTATGGTGTAGAGGGTTGTCGCTAGAGATGTTCAACACGTATGCTTTTTCAGATAGCCAGCCTAAATCAACCCCGGTTTCCTTGTAATATTCTATTAGCTCATGAGCCCCATAGCCAGCTAGCCCGCCAGCAATAAGTACTAGCAATATGCTGGTGAAGTAAAAGAAACTTCGTATGTTAATTTTCATGCCGAACATATAAATGCCCAGTGAGAGAATAAGCGCCGTTATTGTTCCCAATACGGCCCCGATGAGGGTTGCAGCAACCTCGGTAAGGAAGAAGGGTGTCAGAAAGAGAACCGTTTCAATCCCCTCCCTAAAAACTACAACAAACGACAGCGACATAAGTCCAATTGTTGAGCCACGCCTTACAGTCATTTCAACCCTCCGCTCTACCTCCTGCTTAATGTGCTTTCCCTTAACAGCCATCCAATATACTGTGCAAGATAAGACGATTACAGCCGTGAACGCTGCGAGGACCTCAAAGAGTAGCTGCAAGATTTTAGGTAGAACGCCATAGATAAGCCAGATAGTCAAGCCTACACCCAAACTTGCTGTAACAGATAAGTATACGCCATACCAGATGTATCGTGATAAACCACGCATGCCAATTCTATTAATATAAGACAATATTATTGCCGTTATTAACGCCGCCTCGAAAGTCTCTCTAAAAACTATCAAGTATTGCCCAAGCATAGGTCTCACCAATCTGAATACGATTTTTGTAATTTAGATTTGGAGCCGTCATAGATTATAACGATGTTATATAAAAATCTTCCCCTTCATTACAGAAGAGATTAAAACCTGGGATACTTATTTAGATAGCTCGCTATCCACTTTTCGCGCAAAAAATTGGGTAAATTTTATATTTGTGGGTTTATACGCTCTTTTAGGGATAATTGTGACTATAGTTAAGGTCGACGAAAGAGGAAGAATGGCGATTGAAGGATGATTAAGTACTGAAAAGGATAGGCCTGACCTGAAAATTTTGGCAGAAAGAATGGCTGGTGAAGACGTTGTTAAACGGGCAAAGAGGAGAAAACAACTTTGATGATTGAGACTGATGTTCTTTACGCTTACATTAAGAGGGATTGGCTGAAGCCGACGGCCAAGAAAGTTATATTAAAAATTGTGAGAGGGATTTAGATATAGTTTATGCTTCAAGAGAAAGTCTTCATGAAATATATTATGTTTCAAGGGCGGAGGGCATTTCTATCGATGATCTTATTGCCAGGTTTGCGGCTTTAACCGCCATAGAGAACCTTTTTCCTAGAAACAACCTATGAAATCGATCTCTTAGCTTTAGCGTTGATGAGACAGTATAACATTAGTTCAATTTTTGACGCTTACCATGCTGCTACAGCTCTAAATCAAGTCCCAGACCGCACAATAATCTCAACAGATACTATTTTTGACAATATACCAGGAATAAAAAGAATTGACCCACGTGAACTATAAGATATATTATATCGCTTACCTGTTTTTGTCCAAAATCGTGCTTGTATCTTTAATCTCACTTAATTTCACTCGATATTAATGGCTTAAACTGCAGTTAGGGGCGTGTCCAATAATTGTTCGTGAAGAATTGTTTTCCATGCTGGAACAGTGAAGTGAAAGGAATTTCCACCTCCTCAGCCGATCGGAAATGGTAGGCGAAGGATAGCTGAATCCGGAGAAAC
>JAGTQL010000038.1:0-3470 GCA_018396555.1 Candidatus Bathyarchaeota archaeon
ATCATGCGAAACGAGGATACTCCTAAAGGCTCATAGCCTACTGCCTAAAGATCACCGTTAGGTGGCTCCATGAATGAATTCTTGGACACGCCCCCAAAGACGAAAAGACTTAAATGATAGAGATGAAAATCCTACTGTGAACATGAAGAACTAGTGAGGCGAAAAGCTGGGATGAGATGCGATGTTTTAGATGCTTTGAGGGATGCGTTAGTAGAGATGGATATGGTCAGAGTGAATGATCTAGTTAAGGAGGCCCTTTCTTCAGGTTTTGACCCCATGAAAATTGTTGAGGCGTTGCGTTCTGGGATGGATGAGGTTGGGAGGCGGTTTGAGAATGGCGAGTACTTTATTTCTGAGCTAGTTATGTCCGGGGAGATTATGAAGAGGACTTTGGAGATTTTGAAACCTCACTTGAAAGCTGGGTCTGGGAGTAAAGGTAGGATTGTTTTGGGGACTATAATCGGCGATCTGCATGATATCGGTAAGGAGATTATTAAGACTCTGCTTATTTCAGCAGGCTTCGAGGTATACGATTTGGGTGTGGATGTGCCTCCGGAGAAATTTGTTGAGAAAGCTAAGGAAATAGGAGCAAAAATTATCGGTATATCAGCTCTGCTCTCAACTTCAATAGTTAACACAAATGAGGTCATTAAAAAACTGAGAGAAGAAGAGCTGCGCGATAAAGTTAGGGTAATTGTTGGCGGAGCAGCGGCTAGACCATGGATGATTGAAGAGTACGGTTTAGATGCGGCTGTAAACGATGCTGTTAAAGGATTAGAGATAGTCAAGAGGTGGATGGATGAGGATGAACCCACGGGAGAGGGTTCTTAAGGCGCTGGAGCATGAGGAGCCAGATAGGGTTCCCCTTGATGAGACGATTGACTGGGCTCACCTCCACCCATGGGTATATGCCGCAAACTATTTGGGAGCTAAAACCTATGAGGAGCTGCGAAGAAAGCTTGGCATTGACCTAAGAAGGGTCGGCGGGTCAATGCAGGAAGAACTTAAATTGCCTCAAACTCAAAAACCAGGCTCAGTCTTTGAGGATGAGTGGGGGATTAAGTCTGAGATTACCGCTGATGGAGTGCATACGCGTATTGTTTATCATCCCCTCCAGCATATTCCGCTGAACGAGTTTGAGTTCCCAAGTTTTGATAGGGTTTTCGATAGAGCTGCGGATTTAGTGAAGGTGTGGCGGGAGGAATTTTTCGTTCAAGGCGTTATGCACGGCACCTTTTTTGAGATATCTCGTTCATTGAGGGGCTTTAACAAGTTCCTTGTAGACCTCTATGAAAACCCGGGTTTTGTTAATGAGCTGCTTGATCGACTTCTTAAGTATCGGCTTGAGATGGGTAAGCGCTTCATTGAGCTTGGCGTTGACTGCATACAATTGGGAGATGACTTCGGTGCGCAGACGGGTATGATTGTCCACCCAAATCTCTGGAGGAAATACTTTAAGCCCAGAATGAAGACTTTAATAGATGAGCTGAAGAAGCGTGAAGACGTCTACTTCTGGTATCATAGCGACGGAAATATTGAGCCAATAATATCAGACCTAATAGAAATCGGCGTAAACATATTGAATCCGATCCAACCAGACTGCATGGATCCGGCTAAAATTAAGGAGAAGTATGGTGATAAAATAACTCTGCATGGAACCATATCAGTTCAAGAAACAATGCAATTTGGATCCGAGGAAGATGTTAAATCTGAGGTTATAAAGAGAATTAAAACTTGTGGATTCGGAGGAGGATTAATAATAGCACCAGCACATGGGCTACAGCCATCCACACCATTCAGAAATATCATCGCTCTTTATGAAGCAGCTAAAAAACATGGTAGATACCCTTTAACAAAGTGATGCTGGATGGAGTGGCGCGAGAGGTTCCTGAGAATACTCGAGCATGAGGAGCCAGATAGGCTTCCATTAGACATTTGGCTCTCACCAGCATTCGCAGTTAAACTCCGCAGTCAACTGAAAGAAGAGAATCTAGCTAATTTTCCCCTGACCTATGGCTGGGCATCCGAAGCATCGGGCCAAGCGTTTCAGAGGAGTTTGCGCGTAGAGGCGTAACCTATGAGCCATTCATCCATTACGGCGTCGGAGTTTGGGTTGAGCCAGGCGTTATGGAGGATGAATGGGGGGTAAAGCGCCGTTTAACTGACGCTGGAACAGAGAGTCGCATAATATACCATCCTCTGGAAAGAGCTGATGAAGACTTTCTAGACGAATATCCATTTCCAGACCCAAATGCATCGGGTAGATTTAAGATAACAAGGGAAGATGTTGAGAAACTGAAGGATGAGGGATACTGGGTTGTCGGCGGCTTTGGAACAGACACGTTCTGGTGCCAGGCATGGTATCTTAGAGGCTTCAAGCAGCTCACGATCGACTTCTATGTTAACCCGAAGTTTGTTGATAAGCTCATGTCTAAACTGCTAGAGTACTATGCGGGGGTTGGTAGGAAACTAGTTGAACTTGGAGTGGACCAAGTGAATATGGCTGACGATATTGCCGCCCAAACTGGAATGATTATAGCACCTAAATTATGGCGCAGATTCCTTAAACCATACTACAAAAGATTGGTGGATACGCTGAGAACGGGAGTAAAGTACATCTACTACCATTCTGATGGAGACCTCCGGCCTATAATACCGGACTTGATTGAGATCGGCGTAAATATTCTGAATCCGATTCAACCTGACTGTATGGACCTAGCCGAACTGAAAATGGAGTATGGAGGTAAGATAACGCTGTGGGGAGGCTTATCTGTACAGGAAACATTACCCCACGGAACACCCACAAAGGTTAAAGAGGAGGTTAAGAGGACAATAGAGATATGCGCTCCCGGAGGCGGCTTCGTGCTCGGCACATCCAACAATATTACGCAAGACACGCCCATAGAGAACTTCTTCGCCATATATGAGGCAGCCAAAAAGTATGGTAAATACCCGCTGAAACAGTGAGTTCTTCTATTTCCATAAGCGAGACATCAACCCATAATACCCTGCATAAAAAAGGGGAGTAAAGTTAATTCATCTATTTTTCCCGAATTTTTCTACCCTCATCGAGGAAGAAGAGCCGGATAGGGTGGCCACCTGGGATCTTATAAATGATGTAGACATATATCGTTCTCTCGGCGGAACCGGATCTATAGAAGAGATCGTGCCCAGAACTTTCTCAAAACTTGGTATAGATGCCACTAGAACCGGATTAGGTTTACCGCCCACGGAAACTAGGATATGGCGTAGCAATAGAGTGGGGTTTCTTATCTGTGATAAAGAGTTTACTTTTAAGACTGTTCCTAAAGAGGGAACAACATGGATCGCTGAAAGACCATTTAAAACTTTAGAGGACTTGTATGAAATTAATCTAGAACCTTTATCCGAAAGCGAAATCCTTGAAAACTTCATACCGCAGATAGAGAAAACCGTGGAAGCCTACAAAAAGTTTGGCGTGGTGTATATTT
>JAGTQL010000038.1:3581-4515 GCA_018396555.1 Candidatus Bathyarchaeota archaeon
TTTTGCGGAGCCGTGATTTTTGATCAACTCTTTTGGATCCTAGGATGGGAACTTTTTATTAGAGCTCTTCACCAAGCAAAAGAACAAATTAGAAGTTTAATGGATAAGTTTACTTTTGTGGAAGAGGTTTTAGCAAGAGGTTGGTCAGAGTTTGATGCCCCAGCCTACATGTATGGTGATGATATAGCCTATAAACATGGATTAATGATAAGCCCAAAATTTTTACGCGAAGAGTGGCTACCAAGGGTTAAGAAGGTTATCTATCCAGTAAAGAGGAAAGGAATGAAGGCGCTCTTCCACAGTGATGGGAACATCTGGGATTTTATTGACGACCTTATTGAGGCGGGATTTGAAGGCATAAATTCCCTAGAGCCAATAGCCGGCATGGATATTGGAAAAGTGAAAGCGAAACACGGTGACAAGCTTGTTCTTTTAGGCGGTATAGACTGCTCCCAACTACTACCGCTTGGATCACCGCAAGACGTTAAAAGATCTGTAATCCAAGCCATTAGGGAAGGAGCCCCTGGATCAGGCTACTGCCTTGGATCCAGCAGTGAGATCCGCCCTGGAACGCCTTTAATCAACGTGGTGACAATGTTTAAGACTGCAGCTAAATATGGACGGTACACAAAACACAAGTAGTCATCTCAACATGGATTATGTCGGCTTAGAAGGATGAAGGGAATAAACAACAGAGTGAAGTTAATACGCTTCACGCATAATGGGGGAAGATCCAGACAATTGAGCATTGATGAGGAATATGTGAATAATATGACTACGTCAAGTTAGTTGGTAGCCCGGGAGAGATTCGAACTCTCGTCAGCGGGTCCAAAGCCCGCTATGCTTGTCCGCTACACCACCGGGCTTCGTCCAATACTAATTTCTTTAAATTGAAACTCTAAGTAATAACTTTAGCGCCGACGCTACAATCAGC
>JAGTQL010000038.1:4523-5117 GCA_018396555.1 Candidatus Bathyarchaeota archaeon
AGTTGGGTGGAGAAGGGTTTAAAGGTGCTTAAAGCGCCTTGAATTCGTTAAACCATACTTCATATTGGGTTATGGATTCTTTAGGTATGCTTGGTTTTCTCTTCCCAAGCACCTCTAGAAAGTCCCTCATCGCTATCGCCCTGGGTTCAGCTTTACTGTAATCCACATTCTTCTCGAATATTTCACTGTTGACTTTTAGTTGAACTGATTGGCAAACATCCATTATATCGCTTCCAGAGAAGCCTTCAGTTAACTTTGACAGCTCCGCTAAGTCAACATCGGATGCCAGCTTCAGGAACTTAGTGTAGAGCCTGAATGTTTCTAGGCGCTGATTGTAGTTCGGCGGTGGAACATAGATTCTTTTCTGAAACCTCCTGATGAACGCTTGATCTAGATCCCAGGGTTTATTGGTTGCTCCAATAACATACACGTGGATCGGGTTTTTCTTATCGATTATGCCGTCCATCTCCTTAAGGAACTGATTTCTAACCCTTGTCTCACCGCCAACCTCAAAACGTCGGACGCCCATAAGGGAATCGAGCTCATCAATAAAAATTATTACGGAGGAGATCTTCGCCTCCCTTCTGGCAGCAT
>JAGTQL010000038.1:5130-6405 GCA_018396555.1 Candidatus Bathyarchaeota archaeon
AACATTCTGCTCAGCTTCGCCAAGCCATTTGGACATTATCGACGCAGCGTCAACCGGTATAAACTTAGCCTTAATCTCATTCGCAACAGCCGCAGCAAGCAATGTTTTACCGCATCCCGGAGGACCAAATAACAGAATGCCCCTCGGCCAACCGAGAGGAAACAGATCCGGCCTAAGCGATGGGTAAACTATCGCCTCTTTCACCGCCTTCTTCGCATCTTCAAGTCCAACTATATCATCCCAGGTAACCTCTGGGGGTTCCTTAAGAATCATATCTTCAAACGCTGTTTTCCCTTCGCCCAAATCCTCAGCTGTCGCCGGGCTCATTAGGGAAGATTTAAGCACCGCAACCCTATTCCTATAGGCATCAGCCCTTTGAAGGTAAATTCTATTCAGCTCAGAACTCGGGTTTATCCTAGCGATTTTCACCAGGTTCTCTATGGCTTTCTGATAGGCTTCAATGGCCATCTCCTTCTTTCCTTGCCGATCCAGCATTACAGCTTGCTCCGCATACCTTAGAGCTATTTGCTCCAACTCTTGGAGGGCGCTCATATTTAACCCTGCACCTACTCAATTTTTATCTTCCCTTTCCTGCTTAATGATTCAAGTATCTGCATAACTTTGGTTTGAGACATGTTTAGCT
The DNA here is from genome assembly GCA_018396555.1 of Candidatus Bathyarchaeota archaeon. Classification (GTDB taxonomy): domain Archaea; phylum Thermoproteota; class Bathyarchaeia; order Bathyarchaeales; family DTEX01; genus DTEX01. The sequence continues at coordinate 5,774 of JAGTQL010000038.1, forward strand.
CTTCAGCGCATTTTGAAACCTTCATTACGCCATTATTTCGTTCAATGTAGTCTAGGACAAGATCAACCGCTAAAGTATTCATCTGATCATTTATTTCGCCAATTACCGAGTTATCCTCGCCAAAATAAACCTCGGAGCCGTCGACCGTCAAAGCTATGCGCGGCTTAATCGGCTCAGCAGGTTTAGGAGCAGGAATATCCACAGGCGGCTCCGGAATCTTTCTCTCAATCTCTTGTCTCAGAAACTCCGAGGCTTCCTTCAGTATAGCTTCTGCAGCCTCGCTTTTAACTGCCAGAGGTTCCGGCGGCGTTATATTCATTTCGGTTGTCATTATTAAATCATTTATTGAGTTCGCCAGATTGTTCATCTCCGGAGTTAAGGAAGGCATTATTCTGGCAACATCCTCCAGAACCCCTTTAACTTCGCCGAAGACCCCCTTAATGTCTTCTAAAGTTGGCGTCATAGTCCTGAGGGTTTCAAGTCTCAGTATTGCCCTCTCAAGATTTAATTGCACACCTTGTATAACCTTCATTATTTTCCTTATCTCAGCGATCTCGTTGGCGTAAACGATAGCCTTATTCTTAAGCCCCTTACTTAGATATGAAGTACATTCATCAAAGAGCTCCGGAGTT
>JAGTQL010000038.1:6426-16182 GCA_018396555.1 Candidatus Bathyarchaeota archaeon
GCTAATTCAAGCCTTGAGTAGTATTTTCCAAGATCCCTGATTGCCTCTGAGAGAACCTCGCTAGTAGATCTTTTCGATCTGCCAAGAGCCCCAATAATCATCGAAGAATCCCTCAATAGCCATGGAACTTAAGGAAACTACTCGTCAGCTATACGTACACTGATCACCGGCTTCTGACCTGCATAGCTATCAACTGTAGAAGCTTCCACGCCCTCCTTATTCGCCTGTAGAGTTATGCCTAAAATCCTCTCTTTAGTTTTTAATAAATTCATCTTTCTATATGAGGCGTACTTTATCTCCCTAAGAAGGGATAGTAAGGATTGCCTGAAAAACTCATCTCTAACATTACCTATTCCATGCTCCATCTCAAGGAAGGTTCTAGCCAAATGAAGGGATTTAATTATGTTCTCTTGAAATTGAACTTGGCGTTCTACTTCGTTTAGAAGACTTTGGGCTTCAGCCCTCATCTCATTAATGGACTTATCAAGTTCAGCGCTTAAACTTTCATAGATTTCGGGCATTATCTCCTTGTTTCTAAAAAGTTTCTCAAGTATCTCACGTTTCTTATAAACCGCCGGGAACCTTCCGCATAGATTTTCAGTGCGCTTCTCAACGTCAGATACTAAGAAAACCTCTTCTTGGTCGATTTTAATTCTCTCAACTGAATATTTTGTTAACTCCTCATTCTTATTTTCAGCAAGTACTTCTTTCACTTCGCCTGAGGAGTCTATTATGAATGACACTATTTTCCCTATTTCCCTACCATTCTCATCTTTAAGGCTTCTACCAATCAATGATGGAAAAACCATGCTTGACAATACGACACCTCCATTCTCAATCTGTGAAGCCGGAGTCTTCACGGGTTCCTTCAGCCGTCTTCAGCGATGGAAGCTCCGGGAATTTCTCTTTCATCCTTTGCTCAGCTATTAGGGCCGCTTCTTCAAGGATTCTCTGGGCGTCACCGCTAGAGACCTCAAAATTCGGGGATACGCCGGTAACTTCACCAGCCTCAACGATCAAGTCATTAAGCATTGACCCAATCTGCCCAAGCTCCTTCTCAGCGTTAGGCAGAAGCCCGCCTATTCCAGTTCTGACGCTTTGCAGAACCTGCGTGGCCGGGGTTAGGGTTGACACAACATTGCCAAGCTGGGTCACTGTTTTAAGCCTTAAGGCAACTCTTTCAAGGGCTAACTCAGCGTTCATCATGAAATTAGCCGTCTTCCTAAGCTCAGCCAGCTCATTCGCCAATATACGGGCCCTCTGAATTTGATGCCTAGAGTATGCCTCAACAATCTTTGAGAAAAGATACTTGTCCCTTTCACTTAATCGATTTAAGGTTTCATCCAGGTACTGTATTTGAGCTTCAATACGTCTGATCGCAATCTCAATCTTAGTTCTCAACGGTACAGACGGCTTTAAAGCCGCCTTAAGCCCCCTTAATTCCCCCTCCTCCCACTTTTTGGTGAACTTTGATGACATGCCCTTCCACCATTCAACCGCTAGATTATGAGGAAGCCCAAGCGAAAATTTAAACTTGCTATCACGCTTAGAATATCAAAGCATATATATGCCTAATAATAGCATAATGCTGTGTCAAAGGTGCTTTTATCTTTTTGAGACAAAAGCATATGATAGGGAGATTCTTATTTACAGAAAGAATTACATTTTTAGAGATATTCGAATCTAATTTTATCATTCAGCATGCATTGTGACTTAGATTAAGTCCGCATTCCGCATACTTCAAAGCATTTTTCCACAACCCACATAACTCTGCGGGCGAGACTCAGCGGGACTGGTGGAGGCGCACCGTTGCGTAGTGTTTTATACAGCTCTTCGTAGAAAAGTAGGCCGCTGGATTGATGGCCAGCGTTTATAACATAGTTTCCCTCAATCCACTTAATATCATCCATATTGTAGCTGCGATCCGGAACCGGTTCGATCTCCAGTTGCCTCGGCGGAAGATCATTCGGGTTGAAATATTTCCATCTTAACGAGATTGATGTTCCAGCTAGGCCTCCATGTGTTCCCATGACTAACCATTTTTCCTGAGGATAGGCGCATGCTCTAGTCACTTCGATATCTACTAAAGGAGCCTCGGGAGCTTTTAAGAGTATTTTAACATGGTCCTCAGCGTCGCCCAAGGTTAATGTTCTCTGGAGGTCGCAGAAAACCTCCTGTTCTTTGCTTCCCATAATTTGAAGCCCTTGAACGATGGAGTGCACGCCATTATTTCTCAGCTCCCCACCACCAAATCTCCTTAAAGTTTGCCAATCCCAGCGCCTACTAAACGAATGATTATAAATCTTCACAAGAACTATGCGTCCCAGCTTACCGGATTGAATAACCTCTTTAACCTTCAGGTAGTCTGGAGCGAATAGACTGTTATGGAAGACAACCAGTGAATTTCCAGTTCTCTCCGCAGCCCTAATCATTTCATCAGCTTCAGTAATGGTTGCAGCCATAGGCTTCTCGCAAACAACATTTTTGCCGGATTCAAGGGCCATGATCGTTTGAGAAGAATGAAGGTGGCTTGGTGTGGCAACAACCACTAATTCAACTTCATCATCGCTGATTAACTGCTCAAATTCTGAGTAGGCTTTACACCCGAACCTCGCTATGGCTTCTCTACGTCTCCCCCCAATAGGATCAGCCACAGCAACCACACGGTACTTGTCCCGTAAAAATTCAAAGATGCTTGCATGGATATTCCATCCGCTTCTTCCCAAACCGCTAATTCCAACTTTAACCCTACCACTCATTCTTTTCCACCCCGCCAACGCTACACAATATGGAGAAGGATGCTCGTATAAAAGTTCTTTCCGATGATTTTCAGGTTTTCTTAAGCGCATGAAAATTCTTCTATGGGTTCCCTGTGAACTATAGGCGGAGCGCCTCTTTTAATCGCCTCAATTCTACTAATTGCCTCTTCAACCTCGGCTCTGCCCAAAAGTAGTGAGACATTAAGCTCAATATCATATTTTTCGCTTGGGCCAAGCTTTACAACTCTACCGTGCTTCCTTTCGAAATTTCTTGTGTTCGGAAAACCCGTGCCAGGTTCGAGCCCAACAACATACCCATCCTCTTCGGCGGCAGTATTTTTCCAGAAAGTGAAGAAGGGAAGAGATTTTGCTGAAAATCTGTGGGAAACAGCCTTATCTAGACTCCTATTTACAAGCATCGCCTCCGTATGCCCATCCGCACCTTCGAGAAGCTCCATGAAGTAGACTCGTTCAATAAAACCCCTCTCAGGCGGACCAGCAAGGTTAAAGGAATCGATGCCCTTCGATGCTTCCTCATCTCTAGGGGCAACACGTTTAATCGGCGCTAGGAACTGCGCACCCTCCTCCAGCAGAGGCTTGCCATAGTTGCAGTGATATAAGATTTGCATCTCATCAAGGACCCCGCGCAGGTTTTCTATTTCATCCGATATTTTTATGGTTCTGCTTCCCGGAATGGTAACTATGGAGGTTTTTAGCTTCAGATTTGAACCGAACATGGAGCTTTCATAAACAATTCCCTCAACGCCCAGCTCAAAAGGCGGGTTTAATCCAACCTTAACCCTAACTAGGCTGGCAGGCGTGTTCGCTATTCTTCCATGAAGCGGTAATAGAACCTCAACCTCATTACCCATATTATCCTTTATTACATCTATGCCTGAGGCGCCGAAACTTTCTAGGCCGCATCTAACGATCCACTCGTTGAACCCCCGCAGCCAACCCAGCCCTCTTCTCTCCTCAAGATTTATGAAGCATGGGTTGACCAAGCATCTTACTGGTGAACGCCAACCTATAGGTAAATCTTGACATTCACCCTTCCATAGGCTCATACCCCTACTGGGCACAACCGTGAACGATAACACGCCGTTATTAACCGTTACCACGTCCACACCATCTGACGGGCCGCCGCGAAGCCTACGTTTCTCTATTCGCCAGCCCTCTCCAGCATTAAGTTCGCTGCTCGATACGCTCCATTCCTCAATATAAACTTCATTTTCGATGTCCGTGAGCGTTTTTGAATAGAAGCGCATAAGCGCCCATCACCTATCTAAGTTTACCAGAAAACTGTATCCGTTGGCTTACCTGAGAGGACCGCTTCTGTTTCATCCGGCTCAAGCGTTTTTCTAACGCCAATCTTACAGTGCCAATCGTAGAGGCAATATCGTACAAGCTTCACATGTTTCCCCTTCAAATTTTCCGGCAGAACCTCGTTGGGGGTGCGTTTAGAAAAGCCTGTGAGCTCAACCGTGAAAATGCACTTCTCCCATTTCTCGCCCTCTTCATCAGGGATATATTCGCCCGTTCGCTCCACATTAACGGTTATACCCTGAATCTTTCGGACCTTCACTTAAGACACCAAAACAAATTAGCACTAGGCGACTTATAACGCTTTAACAATTTTAGGCATTATTCCCGAAAATTTTTATCTTCAATCACCTTTAAGTCTCTTTTTGAGGAGATGCATATGCGCGATGCAACCTGGGGAATTTTGCTTATGATACTAAGTGTTACAGTAATGATCCTCTATTTTTGGGCGCTGTTTATGTCGCCGCCGAGTATCACCTTTCTTGGAAGATCAATAAGCGATTGGGCAATATTGGTACCAGTGCTAATATTCGTTTACCTTTTCCTATTTGTTGTAGCATGGATAGGCTGGGCCATGGCTACAACACCGCCCACTCTGCCAATGCCAGAAAAAGAACATGATGAGGAGAAATGTTCTTCCTAAAGGTTAAAAAGGGAAGAAGACGTTATTGCTTTGGGGAGTCAAGTTGGCCACATCAGTTGAGTTAGAGGATGAGGAGGGCGTAATTAAAGGTCCGCATTATTACCTAATCAAGCGCCGCCAGCTGGACGATTTAGAGAGGGAAATTTATATTCTCCTAGCGGAGAAGGGGCCGATGCCGCTTTCAGCCCTTTGGAGAGAGCTTAATTGTCACCTATGGGAGTTAACATCCGCCCTAAAAAGGTTAAAGTATAAGGGATTATTGGAGGAAATGGACGACATTAAAGATGCATATCAGAGGCAGGGATGACCTATTTGCCTATTTAGAAGTTAAATTCATATCTTCGATCATGTTTAATATAGGCTGTAGGTTGGGGAGTGTAAGACTTTGGATAAGACATCTGAGATTTCGGGTTTTTACAAGTTAAGCATTGAGGAAAGGCTTAAAATCGTTAAGGAATTTGCGGATCTAACGGATGATGAGGTTAAGATTCTTAAGGCGTCCAGCTCCCTAAGTCTGGACTTAGCCGATCGCATGATAGAGAACGTTATAGGAACATTTGCTATGCCATTGGGCATAGCTGTAAACTTCCAGATAAATGGAAGAGACTACATGGTTCCAATGGTTATAGAGGAGACCTCAGTTGTTGCCGCGGCAAGCTACGGCGCAAAAATGGCCAGAAGTAAGGGAGGAATATTTACAAGCAGCACAGAGCCCATAATGATTGGGCAGATACAAGCAGCTAAAGTTAAAGATCCATATAGAGCAAGGTTGGCAATATTAGAGGCAAAAGAGGAAATACTGAAAAAAGCTAATGACCAAGACCCAATGCTGGTTTCAGTCGGTGGAGGAGCCAAAGATCTAAGGGTTAAAGTAATTGACACTATTAGGGGGCCGATGGTTATTTCAGAGCTTCTTGTTGACTGCAAAGATGCGATGGGTGCAAACGCGGTTAACACCATGTGTGAGGCAGCTGCACCACTGATAGAGAAGATAACTGGGGGCAAAGTTTACCTTAGAATAGTTTCAAACTTGGCAACTGAAAGGCTTGCGAGAGCATGGACTATTGTGGACAAAAACGCTGTTGGAGGAGAGGAAGTTGTTGACGGCATAATCGAAGCCTACGCGTTCGCAGCTGCAGACCCATATAGAGCTGCAACCCACAACAAGGGCATATTAAACGGCATAATAGCTGTCGCATTAGCCACATGTAACGATCATAGGGCTATTGAGGCCGGTGCGCATGCATATGCCGCTAGGACAGGGCGATACATGCCGCTGTCAATTTGGGAGAAGAATGAGAATGGTGATCTAGCTGGTTCAATAGAGCTACCTATGGCTGTCGGCATAATTGGAGGGGCTACAAGAGTTCATCCGGTAGCGAAAATAGCCCTTAAGATCCTAGGCGTTAAATCTGCCCGTGAGCTAAGCGAGGTTATGGCGGCTGTCGGCTTGATTCAGAACCTGGCTGCTTTAAGGGCTCTTGCACATGAGGGTATACAGAGGGGGCATATGGAGCTCCACGCTAGGAATATAGCAATAATGGCCGGGGCAACCGGTGACCTAATAGACGTGATTGCTGAACGCATGGTTAATGAACGCAGAATTAGGATGGATAGGGCTAAAGAACTGCTAGAAGAACATATGAGGATGAGGAGCGAAGCGTAAATCATCCATCCGCAGCGATTATTCTAAGAGGACTCGAATTGTGGCGAACCTATTTCTTCTAGTTTCAGGTGAAAACCCAACTCTCCCCCTCTCTGAAGTTAGGTCCATACTGGAAGCTGAGGGATTTAAGTATCGAGTTCTAAAAGAGTTAACTCAAGTATTAAGGATTGAAGCCGACGTTAACTGCGTGCAATCCATCAAATTTAGGGCGGCACTAACAAAAGCCTGCTGCTTGGAAATGCTTACTTGCAAGGCAACATTAGATGATATATTATCTTGTGCAAGAAAACTGGATGTAAATCAATTTTTAAGCAATAACGATTCATTCGCTGTAAGGGTGCTGAGGGTAAGGGGATTTTCCAAGAACATCAGTTGCCTAACGCTTGAACGGGAAATCGGCGGAATAATACTTGAAAAAGCTAGGGAAACAAGAGTTAACTTAAAAGAGCCGAAGAAAACATTTTTCGGAGTATTAACTGACAACACGTTTCTCTTCGGCTTAAAAATTGCCAGCGTGAATCATAAAGACCTGCTTAAGAGGCAGCCCAGAAAAAGGGTTTTCTTCCACCCAGCAGCTATGCCGGCGAAGATTGCCAGATGTATGGTTAACCTTGCACAATCAAGGTTGGGCGATGTGGTTTTAGATCCGTTCTGCGGAGCAGGCGGCTTATTGATTGAGGCTGGCTTAATGGGCTGCCGAATCATGGGCTTCGATATCGATAGACGCATGGTTAAGGGGAGCTTGAAAAACCTTAGGTTCTTTGGCCTAGAACCAGACGGGTTAGGGGTTGCCGACGCACGTCGCACACCAATAAGAAGTGGAGGCATTAACCGCATAGTTACCGATCCGCCTTATGGAACAGTGTCCTCAACCTTTGGTCTCACAACAAAGGATTTAATAGAGGGATTCTTCTCCGCCGCTGCTGACATCCTTAAGGATGATGGAAGAGTATGCATTGCAGCGCCTGAAAAAATTGGGGTCAGCGAAATAGGTATTAAACATGGGTTCAGGCATCTTGAATCACATTTTATTTATGTTCACAGAAGACTTACAAGAGAGATTGCGGTCTTTAAACGAGAATAATGAAGACCGAGATGATGATGGATGAGCTTAAGAATCACCTTTTTGGGCACATCTGCAAGCATACCGACAAACAATAGATCACTTCCATCACTAGTTATCCAGCGTGAGGGCGACATGCTTATGTTCGATTGCGGCGAGGGAACGCAAATGCAGATGATTAGGGCTGGAATAGGGCTCAATCGTAAAATGAGGGTTTTCATAACACACATGCATGGGGATCACGTTTTAGGCCTTCCCGGAATGATTCAGACGATGTCGCTTCTAGGCAGGGATAAAAAACTTCAAATTTACGGACCAGATGGAATAAAAGCCTTCGTAGACGCGATAATTAACACGGTAAAGTTCTGGCTTGGTTTCCCAATAGAGGTCTATGAGATAGGTGAGGAGCACCCAGTGTGCCAGGATGAAAACTATGAGGTGCACTCTGTTTGGGCCGAACACTCAATTCCCTCATTAGCTTACGCTTTAATTGAAAAGCCCAGACCTGGCAGATTCTATCTGGAGAAGGCAATGGAACTAGGTGTTCCAAAGGGACCGTTATGGTCGATGCTCCAGAAAGGTATGAACATAAAGCTCCCAAATGGAAGAATAATTAAACCGGAGGATGTTCTTGGACCTCCAAGATCCGGCAGAAAAATCGTATACGCCAGCGACACTAGACCTTCAAACAGAATCGTGGAGCTGGCTAGAAGCGCTGATGTTCTGATTCATGAAGCAACATTCAGCGATGAAATGGTTGAAAGAGCTAAGGAGGATGGACATTCAACGCCAAGTGAAGCTGCTGAGGTTGCCTTAAAAGCTGGCGTGAAGCTTCTGATCTTAACGCATATAAGCGCAAGATACAGCGACCCGAAAACCCTTCTTGAGCAGGCTAAGAAAATATTTCCAAATGTTCATATACCTAACGATTTGGATAGAATTGAAATTCCGCTTCCGGAATGCTGAAAATAAAATCTTAGACGCAACATGAATCTGCAGCGTTTAAATTTAGCGTTATACTTTTTTAACGAGGTTCTTCAACATCTCAAGGCTTTCCTCAATATTCTTCTTGGATTCTACAAGAAGTATGCCGTCGTAATTTATCTTTTTGAAGGCTTTCATAAGCCTCAACCAGTCTATGTTTCCGAAACCTATCCCCAGATGGGAGTCATAGTCGCCTAGATTGTCATGCAAATGCGCATGAACAATCCTTCCTGAAAATTTCTCAAGGAAATCATACGTCTGTTTGTTTATATTTGAGTGCCCAACATCAAGGGTTAAGCTAAGATTTAAGCCATCTTCGCCTAAATCCTTATAAAACTTTTCGAAGTCGTTGGACCTCTTCAGTAGGAATGGAAATGGGTCTGGAACATTTTCTATAGATATTTCTAATCCATGCTGCCTTGCCACTTTAAGAAGGTCGCGAACCGATTCAAGGTTAATTCTCCAATCTAAACCCGGATATTCGTCGCTTACAGCGCTCTGAATGCCCGGATGGAAAACCCAATATTTAGGGTTCAGTTGCGCCGATAAAATGATTGATCTCTTGAGGCGCCTTATAATAGCTCGCCTGATCAATGGCGATGTGGAGGCAATGTTTATGTCAGCGAAGGGTGCATGAACAGTTAAACTTAGATCCCTTGCCTCAATGGCCTTTTTCAGCAGGCTTACTCTACGACCGTTAAGCGCATGAACCCCCTCATCAACTATCTCCACATGCTCAACCTCAACTTTACCTAAACGTTCTATAAGCGCCGCGAAAGGCTCATTGAGGCAGAAGAGCATTGATAAACCTAGAGGCATGATATCAATCTCCCTAATGCTACCTTACAGTCCCAGGCGTCAACCAGTCTATTAGGCTTTGCGGATCATCACATTGAATTTCAACACTTATGGGTCCGAGGGGCGATTCACCGTAAGGTTGCGAAAAAGATATATGCCCAACGTATGCAACCTGTTTGTTTAAATAAAAAGTTATTTTGTTTCCCTGAATCCCCCTCAGAAGAACCGTTCTAGCAGCGTCAAGTATACGCTCTCTTCTGAGAAGCTCATAGAATCTTGCTAGCGATTCTATCCCTTTAACTTTTCCGACGAGCCTCCTGTAACCCTCTTCCTCAACACTCTGCAAATCAATATCTCCAAAAACCCTTTGAATGGCAACTCTAACCTTATTTTCATCCTCCGTCGGGTTTACTTCCGCTACGATTTTAACCTCCACGTCTCCGCCAATCCTACTCATCTTTCATCACTTTTTCTAAGACTCGATTAAGCTCCCTTTTCAAGCGGATTATGGAGCCCTCAT
>JAGTQL010000039.1 GCA_018396555.1 Candidatus Bathyarchaeota archaeon
AAACCTCTGAACCGCAGGGCGAAAAAAAGCTCCTGGCTGATGAAAGGGTGGAAGGAAGAATCTACGTTATCCAGAGGCACGCAGCCAGTCATTTGCACTACGATCTTAGGCTGGAGAAAGACGGCGTCCTGAAAAGTTGGGCCATACCTAAGGAGCCGCCGACCATTAAGGGTGTTAAAAGGCTCGCCGTGCAGACAGAGGATCATCCGGTTGAATACGCCAATTTTGAGGGCGTTATACCGGAAGGCGAGTATGGTGCTGGAAAGGTTGAGATATGGGATAGTGGAACATTTAATGTTGAAAAATGGGATGAGAATGAGATCATAGTTCACATACATGGCGAGAAGCTTAAGGGCCGATACTGTCTAATCAGATTTAAGGGGCAAGAGGGCAACTGGCTATTTTTCAAAGCATATTAAATTACCTCATACACCATTAATAACAGAATTATAGGGAAAAGGTTTAATGCATGTTAGTTTTTCTAGAGAAATATATCTCAGATGAAATGGGGCTACAGATTTATGGAAATGTTCGAATTAGTCTTTCAGCCCGAAGGAAAGCGTGTAAAAGTCGCCTTTGGAAGCACGATCCTTGAGGCTGCGAAGGCCGCCGGTGTAGATTTAACTTCAATTTGCGGCGGATTAGGCGCGTGTGGAAAATGCAAGGTCATAGTTGAAGGGAAGAATGTCAGCCCATTAACCCAAGCTGAAAGAAAATTACTCTTGGAAGCTGAGATATCTTTAGGTTACAGGCTTGCATGTCAAACTTTAGTTAGAGGTCGAATGGTTATTAGGGTGCCGGAGGAAAGTAGAACTGGTAAGCAGAGACTTCAAGTGGAAGGTATAGAGACTCGTGCGGAACCTAATCCATGCATCAAGAAATATTTTGTTATGTTAACAAAGCCGACGCTTAATGATATAAGATCTGATGCTGATAGGCTTTTGGATGCGCTGCAAGCAACTTATGGGCTTGAAGGATTAAAGTTAGGGTATGAGGCTCTTCAGCGCCTTCCGCTACTTCTCAGAGAGAGCGATTGGAAGATTACTGCTGTCATTTGGAAGGAAAATCTTGTAGTTGATTTAGAGCCGGGAAACACAAGCGCAAGGGCATTCGGATATGCCGTTGATATTGGTACAACAAAGATTGCTGGGTACTTGCTGGATTTAAATACTGGGAGGGTGGTAGCCGTTGACTCCCTGATGAACCCTCAAATACCCTATGGTGAGGATGTAATCTCGAGGATAACTTACGCATCTAGCGGGTTCAGTGAACTTAGTAAATTACAGCAGGTTGTTGTTGATGGTATAAATCAAATTCTTAAAGTGCTCCTGGAAAAGACTGGAGTAAAACGTTGGGAAATTTATGAAATGACGGTTGTTGGCAATACAGCTATGCATCATCTATTTTTGGGGATCAACCCGAAATATGTGGCGTTGGCGCCATACCCCCCAGTTGTAAAAAGTGGAGTGAACATTAAGGCAAAAGAGATCGGGGTTGACATTAATCCAAATGGCAATATTTATGCTCTTCCAGTAATAGGTGGTTTTATTGGGGCCGATACGGTCGCGGTTATTCTAGCAACCGAAATCTATAAGAGGAAAGATCTTTGCATGGTATTGGATATCGGAACCAATACTGAGGTTGTTTTAGGTAATGAGAGTATGATTTTAGCGTGCTCATGCGCTTCCGGGCCGGCTTTTGAGGGGGCCCACATAAAGCATGGTATGCGGGCTGCTGCCGGAGCAATTGAGAAGGTGAAAATAGATCCATATACGCTTGAAGTCCAATATTGGACTATAGATGGCGTTAAGCCTTTCGGCATATGCGGATCAGCCATGGTGGATGCAGTTGCTGAAATGCTTAAGGCTGGGATAATTGATGTCTCCGGCATGCTCAACAAGGACATTAATTCTCCAAGGTTGCGTCATGGTGAAAATGGCGTTGAGTTTGTACTGGCATGGAAAGATGAAACTGCTATTGAAAAAGACATTATTATCACTCAGAGGGATATTAGGGAGATTCAGTTAGCAAAGGCAGCTATACATACTGGATGCGCGACGCTGATGAAGAAGATGAATAAAGGCGAGGCAGACGTAGATTTAGTATTTATAGCCGGAGCCTTCGGCTCATATATAAATCCGGAAAACGCGAGGATTATAGGGATGTACCCGGAAATAGCGTTGGATAAGGTGCGTATAGTTGGCAATGCGGCTGGAACAGGGGCGAGAATGACGTTGATTTCCAAATCAATGAGGGATGTGGCTGAGGAAGTATCGCGAAGAGTTAAATACGTGGAACTTGGGGCGGAACCGGACTTCCAAGCAGAATTCTTTAATTCGCAATTCATACCATACGCTGACCTAACAAGATATCCGGAAACCAGCTGTCTATTAAAGAATTTAGGCAAATATCCTAAGAAACTTCCACCAATATTTGATTCGAAAATAAACCGCTAGGTTATCCTATTTTTCCCAGAGTTTCTAAGTCATATTTATATCGGGGGCATTTTTAGGCATCTCAGCTTATACCATACTCATCATGATACTTCTCGAATAACTCATCTCTAAGCTTTCTTAGCTTCTCGCTTATTTCAATAGGATAGGGTTCGCTGCCCCTCAGCGTTTTATACTTTTCCGGCAGAGCTGAAAGCTGCTCCATACAGTATTTTCTGATCTCCTTTATGTCGGGAAAATCATAGATGATTTCCCCCTTAATCATTATTGGAACAAGCAGCGGCTTCGCGTCCTCAACTTCCTCATCCCATAGGGTAATTGTATCCTCGAGATACTTACCATTTTCAATTCTTCTCCAAACCTGTTTTTTACCAGGCAGCGTCGCCTTCCCCATGCTGCTTGTAAACTTTGTTGATGGAATCACTCTGCCAGTTTCATCGCTTGTTTCCGAAAGCTTAAATATTCCATCTAGGGCTGAGACCCCGCCCTCCTTAGTAATAGAGTCATAGTTTGCGCCTGTTATCAGTTTTGTTCCAACACCGAATCCATCTATTGGAGCGCCCTTTGAGAGAGCGTCTTCTATGATGAACTCGTCAAGTCGATCGCTTGCAAAAATCTTCACATCTTTCAGCCCAGCATCATCAAGCATTTTACGCGCTATTTTGCTTAACTCGACTGGATCCCCGCTGTCAAGCCTAATCCCAGCCAGCTTATAGCCCTTCTCTTTCATTTCTAGGCCAACCTTTATGGCGTTTTCAACACCTCTAATGGTTTCATACGTGTCCACGAGAAGTATGGTATTGTGTGGGAAGCTTTCAGCATATTCCCTAAAGGCTGAAAGCTCAATCTCTTTAAATGAACCTTTTTCTCTATATCTCTCCTCAATAAATTTATGCGGTATCGTTCCAACAAACGGCATGTTCCATTTCATCGCCGCTATAACTAGAGATGTACCATCGGCGCCGCCTATATACGCAGCCCTAGCGCCCAGAACCGCCGCATCTCTCCCATGGGCTCTTCTAGCTCCAAAATCAACAACCGTCCTAGGCGAATATATTACGCTCTTGCCCTTAGCCGCGTAGACTATCCGCGAAACCTTCGTAGCGATTAAGCTCTCGAAGTTCATGATGTTAAGTAGGTACGTCTCAAAAAGCTGCACATCTATGGATGGTCCGGTAACATTTATCACGGGTTCATTTGGAAAAACCAGCGTGCCCTCTGGGACAGCATATATGTCACCCCTAAACTGGAAGTTCTCCAAATAGTCTAGGAAATCTTTGCTGAGATCTTTACCTGCAACTCTCTCAAGCCACTCCCGGTGTTTCCTGCTTAGTCCATGGTTCAAAATCTCAATGTAACTGATGAACTGCTCAAGTCCAGCTGCAACAATGTAGGAACCTAGATATTTAGGAACTTCCCGGAAGAAATATGTTTCCGTTATCGTGTTATTCACTCCATGATCAAAATTGCATTTTCCAGATGTCAACTCGTAATAGTCAATGAAGAGAAATAGATCTTCCTCGGTTAAGAGACCGGATTCAAGGCGCCTCAAGACCCTTCACCACTAAAGACACTTTAATCCCTCAAAGGATCAACATTCTTATGGATAAAAATCCCAGTGGAGATATTTAATCTAAGCGCTAAAAAATTTTAGGTCGCATCTAAAAATATGGACTAAACGGTATTTTCGAAGAAGGCCGCTAACGATTCTAAGACTGCGCTTCATATGCTAAATTTATATTGCGCACTACTCTGAGGAGAAAATGCCACGCTTTTTCCGTTTAATCTCCCTTCTTTGGGCAGCCATCTTCTTAACTGCTTTCGATATTTCGTCGTATATTATAGGTAGATCCCAACCCTCAGAGGAATAATTGTACGATCTCTTGCTGGTTCTTATATTAACGGTAACTTCATAGCGTCTCCTCTGCTTATCAGGAGATGACGATTTTATTATGCTCTTTGCCTCCATTATCGGCGGGAGAAATCTGTTTAAACTTTTGATCAGGCGGATAAATTTTATCTTTGCCGCTTCAGCCTCAAAGGGATCTTCCGGTAAGCCGATTATGTAGATCGGCGCTTCGATCCTATCTCTCTCAGCTGAAATAAGGCTTGCGAAATCCCTGTAGGTTATTATTCCGTGGATTTCATCATCAATGGTCACCAGGCAGTATGATAAATCTTGTTCAAGCATACTTTTGGCAACCTCCCCGATTGAGCTTTGCGGGTAGCATCTCAACGTATGAGTGGACATAACTGCCTCCACAGGATAATCGAAGGGGTTAATAGTACTTGGAACACCCATCGTGTATTTTTCGCTTCCTAAGTCCGCCATAAGATTGAAAACTATTTGCGTCGAGGTTATAATTCCAATGAGCCTCTTATCCCTGACAACCGGCAGATGATCAAATTTTCTTCTAAGCATTATTTCCCTAGCCTTAGAAGATTTCTCCCCAACCGATATAGTCGTAGGTGTAGACGTCATAATCTTAGAGGCCCTTATATTTCCAAGGGCGCTATCCTTAACATTGATAACTATTGCTTTAATATCTATTTTGCCAATGATCTCATTCTTTTTAACGATCGGTAAGGATCTCAATCTATATTCAGACATTATTTTAGCTGCCTGAAGAAGATTAGCATCAGCCGGAATTTTTGGAACAAAGTTTAGAAGCGATTCAACTTTTATCCCAGCAAGGCTCTTAGCTCTTAAAATATCCCTCACCGTGACTGTTCCAATCTTATCACCGATGCATGTAAATATTTCATAAGCGTTTTTTTCCCTCATTAAACCTACTGCTTTAGATATTGGCGTAAATGGATCAACAACCACACTTTCTGAAATGAATTTTTCAACCAGCAGTTCTTCGGAAAAAACCAATCTGCATCACAATTAAATAATATTGAAAAATACTATTTTTATAATTAGCGTCACTCCCTCGACTTCATAATCACCCGGAAAATGGTAAGAAAATGAGATGACTGCAAACAATTGAATGCGGTGGTTTATATAGAGTGAAATACCTCATTATTCAGTCAGTTTCAGAGCCGATTTATTTATGGAGTGCCTTTGGGCCTTAAAGTTAAACGCAATCCATCCTCGTTAGGTATGCTTGAACCTTTTCCAACCCGTATGCCCGGATAAATGCATCGTCCAAGATGCTCAATAAAGTGTCCGAAAATGTTGGGGTCTATGGGGCTGATCGGCTCATCAATTTTTATGGTTACCACGCTGCATTCATGCATAATCTCACACTCAAAAATAATTATAAGGGGCTGCGTTTATTAGATTTTAGTGGATAAAGGGGGTTATTAATTACTTGAAGTGTCCAGTTTGCGGATCCGATGTTGAGGAAGATGCAAAGTTCTGTCCTAAATGCGGGTCATCCTTAGAATTGGCGAAAACTATTGTGATGAGTACGACGCCCTTTATTCCGGGCTATAAAATTAAGAGAGTCTTAGGGATTGTTACCGGTTTATCTCCTAGAACAAGAGGTGTTTTAGGGAGGCTTGCCGCCGGGATAGAGACGATGTTCGGCGGGGAAGTTACTGCCTTCACATCAGAGATTGAGAAAGCTAGGGTTGAGGCGATGGAAAGGATGAAGGCTAAAGCTTTAGCCCTCGGGGCAAACGGCGTAGTAGGGGTGGATTTAGAAACCTCAGATTTAGGCTTAGGAGCAGGCATAGTCATAATATCAGCCACTGGAACCGCTGTGATCCTAGAGCCTGAACAGTAAAAAATAGTAGCTCGCATCTTCGGCGCGTAGTAAGATTTCGCTAGGGTAATAGCTCTATATTTAGTAGCGTTTCAAGAATAAAGAGAAGCCCAAATATGATGAACACCATTGATGCAATAATTCTCAAGTATTTTTCAGGCATGAATCTTAAAATTTTGTAACCCAGAAGCACTCCAATGCCCGTTACAGTGGCAAATGCCAACATGATGCCAATTAGAGCCAATGTTGGGTTTCCAAGCTTGGCTGCTAACAGAACCGAGGCTATTTGTGTTTTATCGCCAATTTCCATAAGCGAAATTAAAGAGAAGGTTTGAACTAAGGTTTTACCCGATCTTTCGCATAGGACGCTCTTGCTTTTATAGAGTAGAGAGATAAGCCCGAAAAAAATGAAGACTAGCCCAGTGATTAAACCTAAAATTCTATGCGGCATAAGAGTTAGTAATTCTCCACCTAACAACGCGCTTAAGCCGTCAACCATTAAGAAGGCAGCCATAGCGCCTAAAAATATTGAGGAAGCGGATCCCTTAGAGGATAATATTATGGCGCATATTTGTGTTTTATCACCCAGCTCAGCTAGAAAAATCAGTACGAATGGAGTTAATAGAGCCTTTAAATCCATTTCTACATTGATCCCCTGCGCATTTTTAAACTTCAGCCCTCATTAGGGCTTGCTTCTAACCGTAACATTTTCTCTAGAAGAGCCGGTTTCCTCCTAAAGTAATCTCTAACAGGCTTAAGAATCTCAATAAGCGCCTCCGCAACACCATTCTTCAAGTCTAACGGGTGAATCTCGCCACGCAGATACGCATCCTTTAAATCTTCATATCTTTCAAACGTTACCGGTCCGCCGTATTTCTGTGGGCGCTGCACCTCAAGGTAGCCGAGCTCTGGGAAAATTATGTATCTGGCATGTTCAAGAATCGGGTTTCCCTCCTCCTGCTTCGGCGGGCAATATGCATTCCTAATCTTACTTCTGATGTCTTCTGGACTGTCGTGAATAAAGATGCAGCTCTCAGGTTTGCTTTTAGACATTTTAGAGCTTATTTTTTGGCTTACTCCGAGGTCCTCATCGAAAATTTTCTCTTGAGGATGCTCCATTGGGGCTTGAAGCCCAGAGAGCAGTGGCGTATGTAGGCATACAGGCTTCCTCCAACCCATTTTTTCAGCAACATCCCTTGCTAGCATATGCGCCTTCCTTTGGTCTATGCCGCCGCATGCCATGTGCAGATCCATGTAAAATATGTCAGCAGCCTGCATACATGGATAGAAAATCCACGCTGTCTCAATATCTGATTGCTCTAATTCCCGCCCCATTATTGTTAAAGCTCTCCTGATCCTTAGGAGCGATGAACTTTTAGCTATTCTTATAACCCTTTCCCAATATTTTATGTCACCGGATATATCTGAGGACCAGAGAAATTGCACATTGCCTGAGGCAGTGATTCCCAACGCTTCAAAGCACTGCTTAAAGTATTCACCGCATATGCGTATGTTTTCCATGTTTCCGCCAAGCTTATTGTTTATCCAACTATGCCAATCAGCTAGGAAAATTGTGAAGTCAAACCCGGCTCTGGCAACATCCTTAATCTTTGAACCGCAAACCAGACCCATACCGACATGCATAAGTCCTGAACATTCAAAGCCCCAGTACGCTTTCGGCTTGCTAACCGTTTCGAGGAGAAACCGCAGTTCACTAGGCGTCACTATCTCCTCAGCATTACGCATTACTAAACTCATCCGCTCTTCAATGTCCAAATGCTTGACCTCCAATAGAGTTTAAGATATTTTTAATTTAACCATTACCTTTTTTATAATTCTCCCTAAATTAAAGATATCTCTCAGTAGTGCGCTCCATAGCTAATGTTATAAGGACCCTTTATGGAGAAAATACATGGTGACAGGAATGCCCTACTGCAGGAATTGCGGGTTTAAGATTCCCGATGGCGCTTCATACTGCCCAAATTGCGGAGTGAAAATTCTTCAAGAATTTTATAAGCCTCAACTTGAGATGGCAACTTGGGGTGAAAGAATTGCCGCTTACCTTATAGACATCATTATCCTGGGGATAATAATACTTCCAATCGCATCCCTGTGGGGTTTTCTCCAGATTTGGATAAGAGCCATTTATGGTTTAAGCTGGAGTTGGGCGCCATTTGTAAGTTTCGGAGTAGGTAACTTCATTTCGTTTCTTTACTGGGCTTTTATGGAGGGCGTTTATGGACAGTCGATTGGAAAAATTATTCTAAAAATAAAGGTCACAACGCTGGAGGGCGCTTCAGTCAGCATTACATTGGCAGCCATTGAAAGCTTTGGAAAAGCCTTTCTATTACCCATAGACTTCATATTAGGTTTAATTCTTTATCCGCAGAAAAATCAGAGACTTTTTAATTATATTTCAAATACGATCGTTATTAAGGTCCGCTAGATGCAGCTGCCCGCTGATAATCTTTTTATTTTCAAGTCTTAATTTGATTAGAATGCATCACCGGAGACGTTTAATATGTATAGGGCTTATAGAATAGCTGTTCTGCCAGGGGATGGAATAGGCCCCGAAGTGGTTGATGTTGCTGTTAAAGTTTTAGACGTGGTGCAGAGGGTTACTAAGGGCTTAAATTTATCTTTCTTTTATGGCGAGGCAGGATATAACTGCATAGAGAAATATGGAACAAATCTCCCTCAGAAAACCATAGATTTGCTAAGGGAAACACATGCATGCCTAAAGGGTCCGATGACAACTCCTGAGGAACCGGATGCGCCGCCGAGCGTTGCTGTAACGATTAGGAAAATATTTAATTTATATGCCAACATAAGACCATGTAAATCTTTGCCAAACGTTTGGGCGATCAAACCGAACATAGATTTAGTAATTGTTAGGGAGAACACTGAGGGATTATATTCCGGCAAAGAATTTGAGGTATCCTCAGATAAAGGCATCGCCTTGAGGATAATAACGAGTGAAGCCTCTGAGAGAATCGCTAGATTCGCTCTTAAACTTGCTGAGAAACGCAGAAAATATGTTACATGCGTGCATAAAAGAAACATATTGCGTGTAACCGACGGGATTTTTAGGGACGCCGTCTTCAGAGCTGCCAGAGAGTTTCCCTCAGTTCATGTTGATGAGGATCATATAGATGCCATGGCTATGAGACTCATAAAAGAACCTGAAAAATTTGATGTCATAGTCACAACAAACCTATTTGGCGACATACTATCCGATGAAGCGGCTCAGATAACTGGCGGAATAGGGTTGGCGGCGGGGGCGAACATAGGCGACAATTATGGGATGTTTGAGCCTGTTCATGGGTCTGCTCCTAAGCATGCTGGGAAGAACCGCGCTAACCCGATTGCAACTGTTTTGTCCGCGAAAATGATGATGGAATACCTAGGTGAAAATGAAGCTGCCAAATTGATAGAGGAGGCTGTGATGGAAGTGTTAAGCGAGGGAAAGGCTAGAACCTATGATCTAGGCGGAAACTCAACAACGCAGGATGTTGGCAATGCCTTAATCGAAAAAATTCTTCAGAAAAAGTGAGAGTTGCCTTATCAGATCACTACGCACTATGGAAATTTTGGCTTTACAGCTTTTGTCGGGCATGACGTAACGCATCTTAGGCAGTATATGCATTCCGGGTCAGTGATTTTCTCCCAATCTAGGCTGAGTAGGGGAACCTTCATTGGGCAAACGTCCTCACAAATATGGCATCTTGCCTTAATGCACTTTACTGGCTCCCTTCTTAACCCGAGAAGACTGAAGCGGCTCACAAGAGCTAAGAGGGCCCCTTGGGGACAAAGATATCTACACCATGCTCGGGGAATGTATATGGCTAGCGCTAAAACCGCAATCAATATTATTAGGCGAACGATGAGGAGAGGAGAAATCAGCTCGTAAATTGGCACAAAATATACGTCTATTAACAGTCTTGGAAGAATTGAAAACAATGTATCTGAGGGGCTTAGGGCTGTAAATGGCGCCTGAGCGAAAACTCCAAAATATGTTCTGTATATTGCTCCCTGCGCGCTAATTTGAGATAGCGAAAGTGAAATACTTATCAGCAATATTATTCCAAGAATGAGGTATTTGGTTGCCGTGAAGCTCTTATGGGTTTTATATGAAACCGCCGCGCTTCCCTTCTTACCAAGCATAAGAACGTCTTGGATGAAGCCTAGTGGGCAGATCCAGCCGCAAAGAAGCCTCCCGGTTAAAACCCCGAAAATTATGATTGAAGCCAATGGAAGCCATGGAAAGATAGATTCATAGATCATTTCCTGCATGAGACTTAGGGCTTCTTCAATTGTTCTGAAGGGTAAACCGGAGGAAAACAGTATTGGTAAAGCTATGGGTACTGCGGGTAAGCTCCAGAGAGCTAAGCCAAAAATGGCGAAGAATAGGATTTGAACAACTTTTCTAGCAGCCTCAACAATTATGAACAATAACTTCAGGTTTACTGGAAGATTATACTTTATTTTCTTCATATATTCACCATTCATTTAATTCCGCATGTCAATCTCAGCGGCTGAATATAGCATCTTTAACAACAATGAAAAGTAATAAATAATTTTTGGCATTACTCTATTATTCTATCGAGGCGATAAGCATGCTTAATTATCTCAGGGATGAAGTTGCTGAAAGATATGATATCTTAGGTAGGGATCTGGCGAGAAAGGGCATAGATATAGAGGAGGTTAAGAAGAAAATTTCAAACTTCATGGTTGAGGTTCCTTCATGGGTTTTCGGACCGTTTGGCGGGGGAAGATTCAGCAGCTATATTCCTCCGGGGGCAGCTAGAAATGTTTTTGAGAAGTTTGATGATGCGGCTTTAGTGCATAGGCTTACTGGAGCAACGCCTAAAGTGAGCATTCACGTTGGCTGGGACTGCCCGGGAAACATACCCTTCGAGAAGATTGAAGCTGATCACTTTAGAGGATTGAAGGACTATGCTGAAAATCTGGGTTTGGGCATAGGATCAGTGAACCCAACGTATTTTCTTGAGGGAACACATTTCGGCAGCCTTTCAGCTGACGACATAAATGTTAGAAGGAAACTTATAGAACATACCCTCGTTGCTGCTGAAATAGCCAGCAAATATGGATCTGGCATACTAGTGCTTTGGCTTCCAGACGGATCCCTATATCCCGGCCAAGTTAACTTCCGTCTTAAGGAGAGCAATTTAAGAGAGTCTCTTAGAGAAATATATGATCGCACACCAAGCTCCGTCAAGATACTTATCGAATATAAACTTTTTGAGCCTGGAACATATCACACGGTGATTCCCGATTCCTTCACAGCTTACGATTTAGCCAGAAATTTGGGCGATAGGGCTGGCGTGATTATTGATTTAGGGCATCATGCGTTCGGAGTCAACGTTGAGCATATTGCCGCTAGGTTTATTGAGAGCGGCATTCCAGCTGGGATACACTTTAATAGTAGATACGTAGCTGATGACGATCAAGCGGTTGAACCTAACATGCAGATATTTCTACTCTTCCATGAGCTCGCAATGGGCAGTGTTATCGGCAATCAGGATTCAAGAAAGAACTGGATTTACATAATTGATCAATGTTCGAAGCTGGAGAATAGGATTCATGCGATTTTACATACCATAGACTCGCTGATGATTTCTTATGCTAAAGCATTAATTGTTGATGAAGAAAAACTCAGAGGATACCAGATTAGGAATGAGATAATACTTGCCAACAGAACTCTTTTAGACGCTTTCCTAACGGACGTCAGACCAATAATCTGCGCGGCGAAACTGGAGAAGGGATTACCTCCGGATCCAGTGAGCGCTTACCTTGAATCTGGCTATCAGGAGAAAATAGAGATGGAAAGATTATAGCAGCCCATTAAACCTCATTCTTAACAATTACGAGGTTAAAATAATGAACATTCGGAATGTAAGGGACGAATTCCCAATATTGAAAAGCAAAATCTTCTTAAACCACGCCTCCGTCAGCCCATTGCCACTCCGCTCGGTTGAAGCCATGAAAAAATTCATTAATGATAAGGTTAAGGCTCAATCGACTCAAAATGTCGATTTGGAATTTTGGAAAAATAAAATCTTGAACTCTAAAAGCGTATTTGCCAGACTAATAGGCGCAAGGGAGGAGGAAATAGCCTATATTCCGAACACAACCTTTGGGCTGAACATGGTTGCTCACCTATTACCTTATGAGCATGGCAGTAACGTTGTGACAAACACTCTGGAATATCTTTCAAACGTGATTACATGGCTAAAACTTAGAGAGGAGGGCGTTGAAGTCCATTTTGTAAGAGATGTGAATGGAAGAGTTAGTTTAGACATGCTGAGGGAGAAAATTGATGATAAAACTGTCGCCGTGGCTATTGGGCAGGTTGGCTGGTACAATGGGTTCCGGCATGATTTAAGGGCGATATCTGAAATGGTCCATGGGAAGGGCGCATTTTTAGTGGTCGATGCGATACAATCTGTGGGAAACATGAAAATAGATGTGAAGAGAGATGGAATAGATTTTCTATCATGTGGAACATACAAGTGGCTTCTAGGGCCTCAGGGCGCAGGCTTCCTCTTCATAAAAGAAGATCTTATTGAAGAGTTCAACCCGCCTATTGTTGGTGAAAACAGTTTGGATCCGAATCTAGTTGAAAAGAACATCTATGAGGGATTCGACCTCTTTGAGTTGAAGTATTCTAGGGGGATAGGTAAATATGAAGTGGTTCACATGAACGATGTATCTTACATTGGGGCTGAAGAGTCGATGCGCCTTATTTTAAACTTCGGAATAGAGCGTGTGGAAAGGAAGATAAAGGAAATAGATGATCAGATCATTGAGGGCCTTCTGGAAATAGGCTATGAACTTCAAACCCCTATCGATGAGGAGGAACGGCACGCTATAATAAACTTTAAGACCAAAGATGTGGAAAGAACACTGAATGAATTAATTAAAAATGGGATTGTCGTTTCACGGCGAATGGGCGGGATAAGGGTTTCACCGCACTTTTATAATATGAGGGATGAGATAGACAAGCTCCTTGAGATTTTAAAGGCTGTCAAGCCATGATGCATTTCACAAAACGAAAAACAAAAATTCCGCCCCTCAATAGAGAAGCTGCTAAAACCGGCGTGGAGATGATGCCTTGAACAAATTAGACCTTGAAAATGCGGTTAATGAGATTTTAAGTTTCATTAGGAAAGAAGTTAGAGAGTCCGGCGCATCAGGCGTCGTTTTGGGTTTAAGCGGCGGAATAGACAGCAGCGTTACCGCCGCCCTCTGCGTTCAGGCGTTAGGCAAAGAAAAAGTTTTAGGCATCATTATGCCTACAAATTTTACGCCTGAGAAGGACATAAATGATGCCCTTGAATTAGCTAGCAATCTAGGCATGGAAACTAAAACCATTCCTATAGATGAAGTATGCAATGTCTTGATTAACGTTTTAGGGTTCGACCCAAATGATTCAGGGATTAGAATCCCAGCTGCAAATCTCAGGGCTAGAATCCGAATGATAATATTATATTTCTATGCGAACCTCAAAAATTACTTAGTTGTTGGAACAAGCGATAAGAGTGAATATCTCATAGGCTACTTCACTAAGTACGGTGATGGTGCAGCTGATTTCTTCCCAATAAGGCACCTATTTAAGACCCAAGTGAAGGAGATAGCGTCGTATTTAGGTATACCGGACAGCATCATTAGAAAGCCTAGCAGCCCACAGCTTTATCCTGGACATAGACTTACAGATGAACTCCCCATTAACTATCCAGTCTTAGATTTCGTGATCATTAAATTATTTGAGGAAAAACTGCCAGCTGAGAAAGTAAGCGAGGAACTTGGGGTGCCAATTGAAATAGTTAAGGATATTTTATCTAGGCATATCAGAACTGAGCATAAAAGGAGAACCCCGCACGCGCTTAACACCAAATATTAAAAGTTAAAAGAATAAAGAGAACAAAAATTAAGGTGAGATTGACGGGTATTTATGCAGGGGATTAACGTATGAATTTGGCTCATAGAACGAAAATTATTAAGCCCTCTGGAACCATAGCCATGGCTGAAAAAGCTCGTGAGCTTGCGAGAAGCGGAAAGAAACTATTTAACTTAGATGTCGGCGAACCGGATTTTGACACTCCAGAACATATAAAAAGGGCTGCTGTAGAAGCGTTAATGGAAGGCTTCACCCATTACACATCAAGTCTCGGCATGATTGAATTAAGAAGAGCAATAGCTGAGCATTTGATGGAAAGAAGGGGGCTGGAGGTTAACCCGGATAAGGAGATCATCGTGACGCCTGGGGCGAAACATGCCATATATTGCGCGTGTTTAGCGACGCTTAATCCGGGCGATGAGGCCCTAGTTTTAACACCAACATGGCCTACGCATTTCACATGTGTAGAGATAGCTGAAGCCAAAGTTGTGGAGGTTCCTTGCGGGGAAACCTACAGCATAGATGAGGAGGAGTTAAAGGGAAAGATAACCAGTAAGACCCGTATGATCTTGGTGAATTCACCTAACAATCCTACAGGCGGAGTTTTGGATATTGAAGACTTGAAGGTCATAGCGGATTTAGCCTCTGAGCATAATATTTTCGTCTTATCAGATGAAATTTATGACGAAATAGTTTATGATGGAGTCGAAGTGAAAAGTATGGCCTCTTTTGAAAACATAAGGGATAAGGTAATTGCTATTAATGGTTTCAGCAAAACATACGCCATGACCGGATGGAGGCTGGGTTATGCCATTGCGGACACCAATATCATAGAAGCCATGAATAGGATTCAGCAGGCAACCACAACGTGCCCCGCAAGTTTTGTGCAAAGGGCGGGGATAGCTGCCTTAAAGGGGCCTCAAGAATATGTGAAAAGAATGATTGAGGAGTATGATCGCAGGAGAAAATATATCGTTAATAGACTCAATGAGATTCTGGGGGTGAACTGCGTAATGCCCAAGGGAGCTTTCTACGTCTTTCCAAGATTTACTAACTTAAGAATGCCAAGCTTCGATATTAGCATTAGACTTCTCGAGGATGAAGGTGTTTGCACAACCCCAGGAAGCGTTTTTGGAGAATGCGGTGAAGGGCATATACGCCTTTCCTACGCAACAAGCCTCGAAAACATCGTTGAGGCCATGGAAAGAATTAAAGGGTTTATTGAGAAATATTCTAATATGTGAAAAATAAGAGGCGATAAAATGTTTGATGAGAAATCTATAAATGTGTTGAAAAGGATGACTGAGTCATTTGGTCCATCAGGCTTCGAAAGGGAAACTGCTAGAGTAATAAAAGAGTACATGTTGGATTATTCGGACGACACTTTAACCGATAAGCTTGGCTCAGTGGTCTTCGTGGCAAGAGGAAGCTCTGAAAGACCCCATGTTCTCCTAGCTGGACACATCGATGAGGTTGGCTTCGTGGTTTCCGGCATAGATGAAAGCAGCGGTTTTCTATCCTTCAATCCGCTAGGTGGATGGTGGGATCAAGTATTACTTTCACAGAGAGTTATAGTGAGAACCGAGAAAGGGGATTTACATGGGGTGATCGCGGCTAAGCCGCCTCATCTACTAACAGATGAGGAGAGACAGAAGGTTGTTGAGAAGAGAAACATGTACATTGACATAGGTGTAACCTCCGGTAAGGAGGCTGTTGAGGCAGGCGTAAAAATCGGTGATCCAGTTATTCCATGGTCACCCTTTATGCTGGTACGCAATGGAGAAGTTGCTATGGGCAAGGCCTTTGATGATAGAATTGGAGCATTTGTCATGATGGAGACGATGCGGAGAATAAAGGAGGACAATATCGGTCATCCAAACACAATATATGGGGCTGCAACTGTTCAAGAAGAGGTCGGCGCAAGGGGGGCGCAAACAGTGGCGCACATAGTTGATCCTGACGTGGCGATAGTTATAGAGGTTGATATAGCTG
>JAGTQL010000040.1:0-10263 GCA_018396555.1 Candidatus Bathyarchaeota archaeon
AAGACGACCTGCCCCATGTCAAGCGTAACATGCTTATGATGATTAACATATTTAGCTATTTCTTCGGCTCCAGACCTCATGTTTTGCCAACTGTCACCCTTAAAAGCGCTGAATTGGCAATGTGTAATATGGATTACCGGTCTTTCTGTTTTTGCTAAATCCTTCACGCAATCCATAGTTTCAATGGTTGTTATGTAGTTGCCCGGCTGCCCAAGCCTATTTGTGTGGACGTGAATTGAATGGGGCAAATTAATGATTTGATTCACTAAGCAGAGCCCTCGAATGATCTCTCTGGGCGTTATGCCGAAGTTCGGTACAGGATCGTCCAGATCTTTAACATTTCTACCGAAACCCCAAGTTTCTAATCCGCCTGGGTTAACAATTTTAATCGCGTAGCCTTTTGTGGCGTTAAACATCCACGCTACATGCTCAGCGCATTCTTTAATTAACCCGTTCCTAAGATGCTCTAAAACAAACCACCAGTCTCCCAAAAGCGGAAATGTTGCCTTGTCAACTATAGGGGTATCCTCAAGCTCCTCATGCGTGTGCCTTGCCTCCAGAGGCGGCATAGAGGGATTACAGATCATCGTGTAACCCATTCGGGCATACCGATACCCCGTTACGAAGGTTGAGGGGACGGAGCGGCCGACGCCGGATCTGGTTATGGTTTTCCTAGGCTCAACATCATACACATGATCCTCAGGCCTTAGCAATCTTCCTGAATTAACTTCTGAGCCAGCTATGTGGGTATGGATGTCAACTCCGCCTGGCATAACCGTCATTCCAGAAGCATCGATCACGTGAGCATCATGCTCATTTAAGCCTTCAACTATTCTCCCATTTCTAACGCATATATCCATTATTTCTCCATCTATTCCGTTTAAGGGATCATATACGAATCCATTTTTTATAATCAAGTTCATAGCTAACTCTTCCAGGCGAATGTTGATTTCTAGAAAAATATTGTCAAGCTTTATTTAACTGTACTGGTTTAGCGTGCATGCATGGCTATTCTTTCCATCTCATTCCTTTTCTGTATGGCGTAACTCTTAATATCCTTATTTGCCGCCAGAATTATCTCTTCAGCTAAGCATTCTTCGAAGGGTTTCGGATTGCTGAAGGCCGCTAGCCTTGCGCCCTCAGCTATAAAACGTAGGGCTAGATCAACCCTCCTCTGAGGCGATATATCGACGGCTTGATGATAGACTATTCCGCCATACATGATTCTTGTTGTATCCTCGCATGGAGCAGCGTTTTCAACAGCCCTTACAAGGACTTCAATTGGGTTTCTACCTGTCTGAAGGTGAATTATTTCAAAGGCACTTTTCACAAATTTTATGGCTCTTGATTTCTTCCCAGCGTTTTTCCCAGGCCGCATAATATTGTTAACTAATCTTTCGACAATATTAAGGTGCGATTTTTGGAATCTCTTATGTTCATGCCTACCCATCGAGTGAGGTATGAGGACTGGTTTAAGCGATATGTATCTTTGAAGGCCCGGATCCTTTACCTCTATGCCATCGAAGCTCCATTTCCCAAATAGTAGGAAGTCATTTTGCCTCTCACTCAAGATTATTGCACCTTTAGGCTAAAGATATTTTTGGGCTAAGTCCATTATTTAAAGATTGTGGGCTTGAAAGGGGGCTGTCAGCATTTTCATTAATTTAATATTTACCTAAAAGTTTAAGCAGTATTGCCTTGGCTGAATATAATCTATTCTCGCTTTGCTCATATATTATTGATTTTGAGCTTTCAATGATATCGGAGCTTATCTCATATCCTCTGTGAATTGGCATGTCATGCATTATCCACGCGTTACTTCCCGCTAAATTTTTCTCGTTTATTTGATAGGGAATCATTATCCTCATACGTTTCTCTTTTTCTTCAGCATATTTCGGATCTTGAAAAAATTCCATATCGATCCAGGTATCAGTATAAACAAAGTCAGCATCTTTAAGAGCCTCTTTGAGATCAAGCGTAGTTCTGTATAGACCTGTTTTCTTAGCACTGTCCAATAGTTCATCATCTCTTGAAGGCTCATTAAAGATGGGCGTAACTGTCACTATTTCAACGCCGACTTTTGTACATGCCTCAATGAGAGAATTACAAACGTTGTTATGTACGCCAACATAAACAAGCTTCGCATCTTTAAGCGTACTCTTCTTCTCTTTCATCGTTATGAGATCTGCTATTGCTTGCGTTGGATGATATTTTTCATCGCAACCATTTATTACTGGGACTTGGGATGCTTTAACCATGACTTGCAAATCAGAGTCCCTAATCAACCTCGCCAAAATGCAATCAACATTACGTGAAAGATACTGCGTTTCATCATATATGTCCGCTATAGTGAAGTTTGTGACCCTCCAATCCATATAAATCGCGTGTCCGCTCAGCTGGGTCATCGCAACCTCAAAGGAGACTCTTGTTCTAGTTGATGTCTTCTGGAATATCATCGCTAATGTTTTGCCTTCCAGAGCGCCCCGATATTTCTTCGGGTTTCGCTTGATTTCTATGCCTTTATCCACGATTTCCATTATTTGCTGTCCAGATAGCTCCTTAAAATTAATCAGATGCATTTTTAAGTCCACCATCCAGATCTATAATGGTTGACATAAGTATTAAGTATTATCGTAACATAACAATTTTTACATTGAAAGCATAAAAATCGGTGAATAAATTTTGAGCGAAAATGAAGATTTGAAAAATCTTAGAAATGAAATGACAAAAATAACCCTTGAAATAATTCGCCTATCAGGAAAGAGACTTGTATTAGCTAGGAAAATAGGGGAAATAAAGGCTCGAAGGGGTATGGAGGTGGAGGACCCTAAAGTTGAGCAGGAGTTGAAGAATAAAGTGATAGAATTAAGCCGGGAGCACAACATAGATACGGATTTCTCGCTAAAAATCTTAAATCTACTAATCGAGGAGTCGAAGCAAGTGCAGAGAGATGTAATAAAGGAAGGGAATAAGCTTCAGGTTTAAGTTTGGAGGTTAAAAATTGCGCATTGCAATAATTGGCGGCGCAGGAAGAATGGGCGAATGGTTTGCCCGATACTTCCTTAAGCAAGGGCATGAGGTTATAATATCAGATGTGAGATCTGACAAAGCGAAAATCGTAGCTAATTCCTTAGGCGTGACGTTAGCCAGCAATAATATTGAAGCCACTAGGATATCTGACCTACTATTCATATCAACACCGATAGATGTTGTGCCGAAGGTCTTATCTGAAATATCTCCTGAACTGAGAGATTCCATGATTATTGCGGAAATTTCCTCTCTTAAATCTAGGGTTCTGCCAGTTTTAAGGAAGATCGTTGAGAAACGGGTGAGGATATTGTCTATACATCCCCTTTTCGGGCCTGGATTGCAAGAAATAGCAGGAGAAAAAATTGCGCTTATACCAGTATATGATCAACCGACTGAAGAAAAATTAGCTAGAAACCTTTTTCCAGAGGCTAAAATAATTGCTGTGGAGTGTGAGAAGCATGATCGTGTTATGGCTCTAACGCTTGCTTTAACACACTTCATAAATATTGTTTTCGCGCTAGTGGTAGGTGAGGAAGACTTGCAGACTCTTAAGCATCTGGGTGGGACAACGTTCACATTGCAGTTGGCCATTAGTGAAAGCGTAATGACTGAGGACCCTATGTTGTATGCATTAATACAGATTGACAATGAATATACGCTTAATTACTTAGAGAGTTTCATGCTTAAAGCCAACGTATTAAAAGAGATCATCAGAAAGAAGGATTTTGATGGATTCATAGAGTTCTATAAGGTTACACGTGATTTACTTTCTAGAGACGAGGAATTTCCTACCGCATACGAGAGGATATACCGCGCTTTAAAGGTTCTATAGATGCATTATTGCTTCACCTTCAACCTTTAAGATTTAAGCTTTATTAGGGTTTTAGTGTTTTGCACCCATGGAATCTTCCTTATTTCATCAACTTTATTATTCAGTTCCTCAATGGAGTATGTTTGGATTAGCGCTGCGATATCGTATTCACCGGAGACTTCGAAAACTTTATTTGCAATTTTTTTGATTCTTCGAGTTACTTCCTCGGTTCTCGCAGGCTCCGTTTCGATTAAAACTATGCCTTCAAACTCTATATCTGTTTCCACCGTGAATCTCTTTATTATACCCGCATCCTTCATCTGTCTAATTCTTCTCCTTACTGCGCCCTCAGTCAAACCTATCGTCTTCGCTATCTTCACATATTTGGTTCTCGCATCCTCCCTTAGAATATTTAATATCATTAAATCTATTTCATCCATATTTGAAAGATTGTTTCTTCTTTGAGATATTTTTTACGAAATTCAGCGATCAAATGCGAGGAAAAACTAGGGGGAGGGACCCCCGGGGTCTCCGTCTCTCCCTGTCATTTTACGATTTTCATAAATAAAAAACGAAAAACATAAATAACCGAAACTGAAATCCCAGAATAAATGCGTGAGATAAGTGATGGGGATGGAAATAAGCAGGTTTGATGGTTGCTATACGGCGCTAATAACACCGATGAAGAAGAACTATGAGGTTGATCTTGAGGGTTTACGAAGCCTCGTCGAGTTTCAAATTAGTGAGAGTATAAGCGGATTGCTTGCAGTTGGAACAACTGGTGAGAATCCAACTCTAAGCCATGAGGAAAATATAATGGTCATTAGGGAAGTTTATGAAGTTGCAGGTGATAAATGCATAGTTATAGGCGGCACTGGGAGCAATTGCACAGAGAAAACGATCGAGATGACCAGGGAGATATATGATTTTGGTGTTAGATGCGTATTACTGGTCGATCCATATTATAATGGTCCAAGTTCCTTGGAAATAAGAAAAGAATACGTTGAGCCCATTGCAAGCATGTTCCCAGAAGTTCAAGTCATACCATACGTTATTCCAGGCAGAACTGGAACGCAGCTCTTACCGCAGGATCTCGCAATCTTACATTCGCAGTTTAAAAATGTTAGGGCTGTTAAAGAGGCCACTGGAAACATTGAAAATATGAAGCTGACCAGAAAATTGTGTGGTGAAGACTTTGATATATTGTCTGGTGATGATGATAAAACTTATGAGATGATGGCGAATCCGGAGATACGTGCAAGCGGCGTCATCTCTGTTACGTCAAATGTAGCACCAGGAGCAACGCAAGAATTCACTAGAGCCATTCTTGAGGGAAGAGGTGGGGAAGCGAAGGGGCTCTTCGAAGCTCTTAAGCCATTATTCTCAATTGTAACTGTTAGAACTGACGAGGAAACCCCATATGGCACTGTTTCATGCAGGGCTAGAAACCCGCTTCCATATAAAACGCTGATGAACATTTTAGGCATGCCCTCTGGACCATGCAGACGCCCTCTTGGTAAGATGACTAAGAGGGGCTTAAAGGTTGTCTTAGACGCTGCCAAAACTGTTTATGAGAAAAATCCTGAAATTCTTGAGCCAGTAGAAAGATTCTTTAATGTTGACTTGAATGAAAGACTTTATAACGAAGGTTTTCTGGAGGGGTTAGCCTACGGGTATTAAACTATGTGTTGCTGGCGCAACCGGCAGAATGGGCAGCACATTAGTAAAAGAAGCCGTAGCGAGGGACTTTAAAATAGTCGGTGCTGTCGCAGCAAAAGATGATCCGTATATAGGTAAGACGTTGAGGGAGGCTGGAATTTGCGACCAAGATGTTAGGATCATTGATCCCTCTAGGCTTGCAGAAGCGGCTGCGAATGCAGATGTATATATGACATTCACTACCCCTGAAGCTGAGCTCATTAACCTGCCCATTGTAGCCGATCTAGGTAAGAGAATAGTTATGGGAACAACCGGTTTTACTGCTGAACAAATGAAGAAGATTGAAGATTACGTTTCAGTTAGGGTTCCAGCGGTTTTTTCACCGAATTATGCTATAGGAATAAATATGCTCTTTAAGCTACTGTACATGATGAAAATTTTTCCATCAAACTACGATTTCAGCATAGTTGAGGTCCATCATTCCGGTAAGAAGGATGCGCCTAGTGGAACAGCTAAAAAGATGGGTGAAATAATCTCTAAAGTCAGAGAGTATTCCTCCACTGTTCATGGACGCGAGGGTTTAAATGCTAGAAAGCCGAGTGAACTTGAGATAATGGCGATACGCGCCGGCGGCGTCCCAGGTATTCACGAAGTCATCGTAGCAGGACCATATGAGATGATACGTATTGAACATACGGCTTTCTCCAGAAGCGTCTTTGCTCAAGGAGCCTTATATGCTGCTGAATGGATTTATAAGCAAGAGAAACCTGGAATCTATAGTATGGATGATGTGCTTGGCGGTCTCTGAGGGGTGAAGAATCCTCTTAATGGATAATAGAAGAGTCGTAGTAAAATTTGGCGGTTCAGACCTGTCCAGCGGGGAAAGAGTAAGAAAGGCAGCTGAGATGATTTTGAAAGCTGGCTTTAGAGAAGTGGTTGTTGTAGTCTCCGCCATGGGTGAAACAACGAATAATCTTATAGGGGTTATCTCTCAGATAGGTGAAATAAGCGATCAGGATTATGCAGACATATTATCTATGGGTGAGAGGACAAGTGCGCGCATATTCTGTGCAGCCCTTAAGGCTCTAGGGGCTGATGCAGTTTATATTGAACCAAGCCATGAGGAGTGGCCAATAATAACGGACTTAAACTTTAAGGATGCTAAACCCGATACTGAGGAGACTCGTAAACGCGTCGAGAAATATTTGGAGCCTTTGCTTTTAAGCGGAAAAATCGTCGTTGTCTGCGGTTTTCTGGGCAAGAATAAACATGGAAATATAACAACTTTAGGTAGGGGCGGAAGCGATACAACAGCCTTACTATTGGCAAATTGCCTAAGAGCTGACGAAGTTATACTTGTGAAGGAGACGGAGGGCGTCTTATCGGCGGATCCGAAAATTGTTCCTGATGCCCGCATCCTAGAGACTGTGGACATTTACGAGATGTTTGCTTTAGCGCATGGTGGGGCGAAGGTCATTAAGGCTGAGTCCCTAAAATATAAGCTTCCAAATCAAAAATTGAAGGTCGTTAGCTTCTCATCAGGAGATTTGAGGTCTCATGGAACTGAGATCTTAGGGGTCTTTAACTCAAACTCGTTTGAGATTAGGGAAGAAAAGGGTTTAGCGGCAGTAAGTTTGATCTGCCCCATAGGAGCGGACACCATGAGTCAAATATTCGCCGCATTTTCCGGTAGCAAGATATGTGGGGTCAGTACTGGGAAAGGCACGATTACAATTTTTGTTTCAACAGACATGTTGAAGGACTTAATAAGTAGGTTACATAGCTTAGAGATATGTAAAGCAATAAGTTGCTTAACGAAGGTCGGGCTTGTGGAGATTTCACATCCAATTTTCGTCGACTCGCCGGGCTGGGTTGCGAAGATAGCTAATGCCCTTTCATCTAAGGGCATAAATATAATTGAGATTGCAACGAGCAAGGCAACGATAAACATATTTATTGATGAGGTTAAAATCGAGGAAGCCGTTAAGGTTGTGAGGGATGCCCTTGAAACGTAAGAGTACAGCTATATTGGCCTCAACAGGCATGGTTGGTCAAAGATTCGTTCAACTTCTAGAAGACCATCCCTGGTTTGAAATATCTGTACTGGCAGCATCAGAACGCTCAGCCGGGAAGAAGTATAAAGATGCATGCGTCTGGCGCATGGAGACCGAGATGCCTAAAGAAATAGGCGAAATGACTGTTGTTAACACGGACATTAAGTCTGTTAAGAAGGCTAGCGATGTAGATTTGATCTTCTCGGCTCTGCCTGGAGATATAGCTGGCCCAATAGAGACCGCCTTTGCATCTGAGTATCCGGTGCTTAGTAAGGCGGCGGCTCATAGGATGGAGGAGGATGTTCCATTGCTGATACCTGAAGTTAACCCTGAGCACCTGGAGCTGATAAATGTGCAGAGAAGAAGGCGGGGCTGGAGCGGCTTCCTCTCAACGGATCCGAACTGCTCAACGATACAGATGGTTATGACTCTAAAACCACTGATGAAGTTTGGTTTAAGAAGAGTTATTGTAACAACGATGCAAGCCTTAAGCGGGGCTGGTTATCCGGGAGTTGCTTCACTTGACATAATAGACAATGTTATTCCCTACATTGCTAAGGAGGAAGAGAAGATGGAGACTGAAACTAAGAAGCTTCTGGGCGTATTTGACGGTGAGAAAATTAGACCTGCAAACATTTACATTAGCGCCTGCTGCAATAGGGTGAATGTTAAGGATGGGCATTTAGAAGTCATATATGTTGACTTGGAGACAAAGCCGAGCGTTGAGGAGGTTAAGGAAGCTTTCAGGAGCTTTGTTGGTGAACCACAGATTTTAAATCTTCCCTCAGCGCCAAAAAAACCGATAATTGTTAGAGATGAGATTGATAGGCCTCAGCCCAGATTGGATAGAGACGCCGGAAGGGGAATGAGCGTTGTCGTTGGGCGCATACGCAGTGACCCAATTATGACAATTAAATACCTTTGCCTTGGCCACAACACCATCAGAGGCGCCGCTGGAGCTGGAATATTAAGTGCTGAGCTAATGGCTGCTAAAGGCTACATTTAGTTCTTAAGCGTTTAGGAGCAAAAATTTATGGGCGCCATATTTTCCAGGGTTCTGGAGAACAGAGATGGGATCCTACACATAGACGGTGTCTCAATAATTAGGCTTGCTGAGGAATTTGATGTGCCGCTTTATGTTTTGAGCGAAAACCGTATACGTGAGAATTTTAGGCGACTTAGAGAGAACCTGCTAAAATATTACGGTAAAATCAGAATTTATTATTCCGCTAAAGCCAATACGAACATCGCTGTTCTTAAAATCTTGACGGATGAAGGAGCGTATCTTGATGCTGTAAGTCCGGGCGAAGTGTTCTTAGCGCTTAAATCTGGCTTTCAGTCGGATAAAATTCTATTTACTGGAACAAGTGTTAGAGATGATGAACTTAAATTTCTTATCAATTCGGGAGTTACAATTAATATTGATTCGCTTTCGCAGCTAAAAAGGCTTCTGAATTTTTATATTCCGAAGATTCTATCCGTAAGGGTCAACCCAGAGATAGGCGCTGGCCACCACGAACACGTGATTACGGCTGGTAGAAATTCAAAGTTTGGTATTTGGGAAACCGACGTAGTAGAGGCCTATAATATTGCCTTAAAGGCTGGCTTGGAGAAATTCGGCATACATATGCATATCGGTTCAGGCATACTGGAAATCGAACCATTTCTATTGGCGGCTGAGAAGCTATTGAAAATAGCCCAGAATATTCATGAAAAACTTGGCCTAACATTTGAGTTTATCGACTTTGGCGGCGGATTAGGAGTCCCATATAGGCCTGAAGATAAACCTTTAGATCTAAACTCGTTTGCTGAGAGAATGCTTAACCTCTTTAAATGTAGAATCGAGGAGTATCATTTAGGCGAACCATATTTCTGCCTT
Source organism: Candidatus Bathyarchaeota archaeon (assembly GCA_018396555.1). Lineage (GTDB taxonomy): Archaea > Thermoproteota > Bathyarchaeia > Bathyarchaeales > DTEX01 > DTEX01. Next base: position 9,434 of record JAGTQL010000040.1, read on the forward strand.
GAGCCGGGACGCTTCATAGTCTGCGATGCTGGCATACTCCTAACAAGAGTTAACACCCTTAAGGTTACACCTTTCAAGAAGTTTATTGGTGTAGATGCTGGATTCAATACGTTGATCAGACCAGCAATGTATGGCTCTTATCATCCAATAGTTGTTGCAAATAGGCTGCATGAACAGGAGGAAGATGTATATGATGTTGTTGGGCCGCTATGTGAGTCGGGAGATATATTGGCGAGGGATAGAAAGCTCCCGAAGGTGTTTGAGGGAGACCTGCTTGCAATATTGAATGCCGGAGCCTACGGCTTCTCAATGAGTTCACAATATAATTCTAGACCTAGATGCGCGGAAGTACTAGTTAATAAGGGAAAATATGCCCTCATAAGGGAAAGAGAAAAAATTGAGGATCTGCTTAGGGGTCAATCAATTCCTGAATGGCTAAAATAACTTATAAACATCTTTGAACTGTTAAATGGATTATGGAAAAATTGTTTTCCAAAATTAAAAATGTAATCATACTAATAATTGATAGTCTTAGGCAGGACCATTTGAGTTTTCATAATGGGGGTAAGCCGGTCTTTGAGGGTGTAAAAGCATGTGAAACGCTGAATTTAGACCGTTTCGCCAAAAAGAGCGTAGTTTTCACGAATATGTATCCCTCTGGCCTGCCAACAATACCTGTTAGAACTGAGATTCTCACCGGCCAATTCAGCCTTCCACATAGACCTTGGAAGCCTCTTCAACCTTACCCTGAAGATATTTCTGCCAGTGAGATTCTTGGAGAGCATGGTTTCACGTGCGGGTTAATATCCGATACTTATCATCTATTTAAG
>JAGTQL010000040.1:10294-14162 GCA_018396555.1 Candidatus Bathyarchaeota archaeon
TCATGAGTTCAGATGGATTAGGGGTCAAGAATACGATGCTTATTTCTCTTCTCCGCCTGAGCGTGACGTCAGCAGATATGTTAATTTAAACTATAACGAGCGTTGGAAAAAGCTTGTGGCGAAATATCTTGCAAACACTGATTATTTCAAGTCTGAAGAAGATTACTTCGCCATGAAGGTCGTCAGGGAAACTTTAGATTGGCTCAAAAGAAACAGAGCCTACGATAGGAAGTTTCTATGGATGGATATGTTTGATCCACATGAGCCCTGGGATCCCCCTCCCAGGTTCGATAAGTACACAAACCCGAATTACAAGGGTTCAAGGCTCATATTGCCCATGGGTGGATATGCTGAAAACTGGGCTACCAGTGAAGAAATAAACCATATTCGTGGATTATATGCCGGCGAAGTTTCCTTTGTAGACTATTGTCTAGGAATATTATTTGAGGGCCTTGAGGATCTGGGCTATGTGAGTGATTCCATCGTAATCCTCACCGCCGATCATGGGCATCCACTGGCTGATCACGGTAAATTCCTCAAGGGTACGGATAGGCTCTATAATGAACTGCTCAAAGTTCCATTTATGATTTATTACCCAGATTGTAAGCACAGGGTTACTGATGCCCTTGCCCAATTTCCTGATATATTGCCTACAATTCTCGATGTTATTGGTTTAGAGAATGAAACAAAACATATGAATGGTAGAAGCCTCCGCCGAATTCTAGTGGATGAATCTAATGAGCATAGAGATGTTATAATAGCTGGATACGCTGAGGGAGAAGACAGATGCGTCAGAGATAAGATCTGGAGCTACATCCATAGACCTGAAGGTCAACCAGATGAGCTTTATAACCTTATTGAAGATCCTAGGGAATTGAGAAATTTAATAGATGAGAAGAAGGATATAGCCGTAAAACTGCACATGTCCTTCGGCGGATGCTTTTATAGAAAACCTGCAAAAATCATAAAAGGAATTCAAGGTCGATATGAACTGGAGCACGTTAAAATTTAATCCCAAACTCTTCTTCTCCCCACTTTATCTCTCTATATAAAAAAAAGGAGTTATTACAAAACAAATATTTTCAGACATTAATTACTTTTGTATCGTGGCTACCGCTTTTTGATTGATTCCATGGTTTGATCAACTGTGAGCACTGGAATAACTTCAAAGTGAGCGTAGGGTATATATTTGAGCAAGCGGGTGAAGAGTTCCGCCTCATTCGCTGCTTCACTAATTGCGTATCCGAAATCTCCTCCAGCAGCCATTCCCCAGTCCTTCATAACGCCTGCATTCAAGTCTGCCTTAACCATTTGAAGCATTGAGAGCCAACCCTTAGCCCTCTGCTCAGCTTCAACAGGCACTTTAGTCGGCTCCAACCACCACTTTACATAAAATTTAGCCATTCTCCTTTCACCTCCTTTTTAACATGTTTATGCTGCTCTAAAGAATCGCATCTTAGAGCCAAAACCTCGCCAATAAGCAAAGAGAGCAGCCTTACGCTCAACTTCACAGCTCAGCGAAGCTGAATTGTATTATTAGAGCGCTTCTTAATAAGTCTTTACATAATATATAATTAAAAATGGCATTAATGGACGAATTTCTATACCATCTAATCTAAGAAGAAGAATGTCTGATGCTAGAGGAGGTCTTTTGCGGATCGTTTTATCTTTATTATGGCTTCAGCTATATCGTTCATATCCTCGGTTGCTCCCAGGAATAAATGTTGAGGTAGCTCCACGGCTTCCTCATTGTAGGCTTTTTCTGAAACTGGAAAGTTCACCTTAGATTCTACGTAACGTTTGTAGGCTTCACTGAATTTTGGAAAGTACAGCGCCATGTTTAATGGCGGATGCGGTTTACCGCAGGGTATGCCCTCAGCCCTCAAAGCCGTGATGAGCTTATCTCGTGGGAGCCCCATGAAGCATGATGGGTCATATTTAAAGCAGTAGGGCCATGGGTGATGTCTGCTTAATCTTTCATCCACTTTAACCGGCTCTATGCCCTCAATCTCTCTGAGCCTTTTGTTTAAGTAATTTTGATTGCCTTGTCTAACCTTAATCTGGCCCCAAAGCCTTTCAAGCTGCGCAAGAAGTATAGCCGCTTGAATCTGGGTCATTCTATAATTGTACCAGTTAATTACGGTTAAGGGTTCTATGCCCTCTCCGGGCATTCCTCCCTCTCTTAGCCGCCCACAGTCTTTAATAGCGTAGCATCTGTCTGCATATGTTTTATTATTTGTGATTATTATGCCGCCCTCGCCGGCCGTCATAAACTTGCCCTGCTGAAAGCTAAAGCATCCTAAGTCGCCTATTGAACCAGCGGGTTTGTCTCTCCACATAAAGCCATGTCCCCTTGCGCAGTCCTCTATCAATACCAAGTTGTATTCGTTGCATGTTTTGAGAAGTTTATCCATGTCTGGAGATGAACCATAATTGTATACTGGAATTACCGCCCTGGTTTTATCGGTTACAGCATCCTTAACAGCATCCGCATCCATGCAGTATGTTTCCGGGTTAACATCAACAATGACCGGTATGGCGCCGGCCATAAGCACGGCGCTGCCAGTTGACCAAAAAGTTAAGGCTGGAACTATAACCTCATCACCTGGACCAACATCAGCGGCTAAAAGCGCAACGTGTAGAGCCGCTGTACCACTATTTACACATACACCGTATCTGCATCCATGGCTACTTGAGAACTTCTTTTCAAATTCCGCCTCTTTAGGGCCGCTTACACCTACGCCTCCGCCCCAATATCTAGTCTTTATGACCTCTTCAACTGCCTTAAGCTCCCTTTCACCGTAAATTGGCCATTGAGGCCATTCTTTCGCCCTAATTGGCTTTCCCCCTTTAAGTGCAAGCGGAGAACTCATTTTAATTTCCCTCAGATTAATTTCTATCAAATAATTTTATTTTTCATGATATATATTGTTTTAGTGGAGGTTAAACAAGAATGTGGCTTAGAGAGGAGGAAATGGCATCATTAGATTATGATGAGTTGTATAGGGCAATTCTCAAAGTTGAGTCAACTAATTTAGGCAGAATATTTTATTTTGCAAAGAAGGTTTTATGCGTGCAGCCTCATCCAGACGATACTGATTTCGCTGCCGGCGGGTTAATAGCCAAGCTTACTAAGCGCGGATGCGAAGTAGCATATGTCACCTTAACCGACGGTAGAATCGGCACTTTAGATCCAAGTCTATATCCGGAAAAACTGGCATCAGTAAGAGTTGAGGAACAAAAAGAGGCTGCTGAAATCTTAGGTGTGAAGAAACTTATGTGGTTAAATTATAGGGACTCCGAGCTTAGGGTTACTATTGAGGCTAGGAATAAGCTCATAACCCTAATAAGGGAGTTTCAACCGGACCTTATACTGACTGTTGACCCTTGGTTAACTTATGAGGCCCACCCGGACCATGTTGCAACGGGCATTCTTGCTGTTGAAGCGGCGTTTTTCGCAATGTTCCCTCATGCCAATCCAGGTGATGTTAGGGGAGGCCTCAGGCCTCATCCTACAGCCTTTATAGCCTTCTACTGGACTCGGAAACCCAACGTTTACGTGGACATAACGGATTACATGGGCGCTAAACTAAAGGCTGTATCATCCCATAAAAGTCAGTATCCACATGGAGGGTTCGAGGAGGTAGAAAATCTTCTTAAAACTTACTCTGTACTTATGGGCAAGAAGATAGGTGTACAGTACGCTGAAGCGTTTAAGGTTTTATCGCCTTTGAAGCATCTGCACTGCTGCGTGTACGCTGAGGACCTATAGCGTAGCATGCGCCTTTTCATCCTATTTATTTTTCCAAGAGATCGTTTATAACAGCGTGAGCAGTTTCAACAAGAACCTTTCCACCTTCCCTTTCAA
>JAGTQL010000040.1:14187-15666 GCA_018396555.1 Candidatus Bathyarchaeota archaeon
CCACCTTCCCTTTCAACTAAGCACACTGGGGGAAGCACCTCGTAGCCTCCCTCATCCACGGCCTCCTCAGTTGGTATGTAACCTAAAACTTCATTAGCGCATCCAACAACCATTGTGGGCCCAAATTTATAGTGCGCCTTTATCCTTAAGCCTAAGTCAACGAAAAGTTCCCCCGGAAGCACAATAATTATGAGATCTCCAATCCTAAACCCTTGAACATCAACCTCCGCCACGCCGGATGGAAAAAGATTACTTATGGCGCTTAGAAATCTTGCGGTTAGAATCTTAAGCCTTATTTCATCAGCTTCCTTCCCACTGGCAACCTTAAGTTTCGCCTCAAGATCCTCTATATGATCCGTGGTAAAAGTTGGCACAGGCTTAAGTTTAAGCGCGGCTTTTCTGCTGGATAAAGAGAAAGTCATGTTTTCAGAGCAGAGCGCAGAGTTCAATATCTTCAGGGCTTCACCGCCTATAACCCTGCCCATTCGAATTGCATCCTCGAAACGTCCAATATTCCTTTCGTAAACCCTATTAAGATCAGTGTTTGGTGTTAATGGGTTTATATCTCCAAACGCTCCATTCAAGAAGAGGCATATGCCGCCCTCGATTCTCTCAACGGTTCTTGAAACGTAACCGGGGTAATCGCCGGAGATATGCAGGTTATTGGCGCCTAATACAACTGCGTGGCATGTGAAATTAACTAATGCTGAAACCAGCCTTCCGCTTAAGTCCTCAAACCTAACGGCTATGACTTCATCGTCTACAGATCCAATGATCGGCTTCCTCCTGTTAACAGTCCACCCCCTTACTATTCCACGGCCGAAGTTGACTCTAACTCTACGCTTGGAGCTAAAGGCTTCAATCAATCCTGAAGAGATAAGGTTTGGCAAAACCTCTAAGTAGTCATTTAAGAAGCGATATTGCTGCGCTGAATGGAAGCCCACAACCGATGGTCCGGAATGGTTATGGACGGCTATAACGGCCACGGAATCCTCTTTAAGCCCTAAAGCGTTTGAAACGGTTCTCCTCACTTTCTCCGTCAAATCTCTAGTTGCATAGAGAAGATCCAACGAGACAAGCGACATGTAGTTTTCTCCATCGCCGAAAACTAGGCATCTAGCATATATGTGGTCATGGATCCCTGTAGAAGGCTCAGTCCTAGATAAATAACCATCCATTGGCACACCTAAGGGCGGGGTGATTTTAATTTTAGAAGCACCAGCTTCCAGCATGAATTAATTTTTCCCCAATAAGAATATTTATTTTTTCCGTTTTCCATCTACGATACTGTCAAGTTATTTTTAGGGGGCTTTGAGAAGCCGTTTTTGGAGGTGATTCTCATCAGGTGGCTCCTCGAAGCCCTTAAGGATAGTGGTTTATTCAGGATTAATAGGTTTTCGTTGCAGGCTAAGGTTAGGGCAATTCTGCTCTACATGACTGGTTTGAGCTATAGGGATATAACCTATGTTCTGCGGTTTG
>JAGTQL010000041.1 GCA_018396555.1 Candidatus Bathyarchaeota archaeon
GTTAAAATCGGGGGAAATCTCAGAAAACATATACAAGCTTCTCTTAGATGAGTTAAGCGGCAATTTATCCCTATCTGTAGAGCAAATATTCAAAGCTAGAGAAACTTTAGAAATATTGAGGGCTAAAGCAAAGATTGAATGGGCCAGGGAAAAAATAGGAATAAGGCAGATTGAGGAGCGAATCGACGAGATTTCCCGTAACATTTTCAGAGAAGATCTCTATTACAGAGAAGTTTACTCGCCGATACATAGATGGCAAGAAATAGTAAATAGAATAGACGAGGCGTTATCTTCCTTAACCTTCGAGGAGGAGTTATCTCTTATTGAGCGTTATCTATCAATAGTTAGAGAAAGAGCGTCTCCCTCAAAGGAGATTGAGGAGGCAAAAATGATCTGTCAGCAGCGTTTATCCGCTCTATCTGATAAGTGGGCATCGATGAGAAGAGATAAAATTGGAAAAATAATGGACCTAGAATTGCAAGCCTCGCAGATAAGGGATGATATTAAAGAGGTTGAGGTGAGATTCGCGGTTGGGGAGATAGACAGAAACATTTATGAATCAAAAATAAGCGTTTTACAGAGTTCTCTAAGGAAGATGGAAAAGGAAATCTCGGAAATCAGAAATTATATTGACGATATAGATTTAAAAATATTTAGATCCAGCGAACTGCTGAGGGAAATATAGTGACTAAGTATTCATCGCTATACCTATTAACCATGGTAATATTTTATATAGGTTTTTCAACCTATCTAGTCCTAGGAGAAGATTTTTCAATTTTTCAATCAAGCGAGATTCCCGCTTCCGATCAAAATTTGATGAGAATTTCTGAAAATTCTAGCCCAACGATATACAATGTGACCTTACTGATAACCAACTGGGACGAAACTTTACATCTAGGAGGGCTAAATGTTTCCATATATGATATGGATGGCAATTTAATTCTAAGCGGGATATCAAACAGCACTGGGCACTTAGATTTGCAGCTGGAAGAAAAATCCTACGCTATTATGGTTGAAAGCGGTGGCAGAATTGTTGGTTATCAGCATGTGTACGTCAATAATGCTGGTATTATGCCTATTAAAACATGGTCCTATACATTGCAAATTACATGTATCGACAAGGAGAATAGATACGTATCTGGGGCAACGGTTCTCCTCTACGAGCAAGCGAATATCTTGCCGACCAACATTACTGGCTCTAGAACCAGCATCTGGTCTTTAGTAAACTTAGCCAAGACGAACATAAACGGATCAGTTACCTTCAATAATGTTTGGAATGGAACCTACAAAATTATAGTTGAAAGCAGCAAAATAATGGGGGAGAAAATAGTGCACGTTACTAAATCAGAACGCTTGGTCATAGAATGCCGCAAAACAAGTCTAGAGATAAAAATCGTCGCGTCAACGCTTAGAGAGCGTCCGCTTTCCAATGCAACGGTTATTCTGCAAGACAGCGCTGGAAATATAGCCCTGAAAAGTTATACTGATCAAGATGGATGCATTCGGATCAATAATGTTTACGTAGATAATTACACGATCTTTATAGACTGGATGAACGCGGAAGTCTACTCTGGGGTCATAAACGCTGGGACAAGCAACTCTTTCATTTTAAAATCTTCAGTATTTGAGGTTACCGTCAGAGTTGTTGACTTAAGCAATAAACCTCTTCCACAATCGAAGATATTCGTGAGAAAGATGGGTGTAGGCAGATATAATATATATGGTGAGATCATAAAAGAATTGGAAGCTGATGAAAACGGGTTAGCATCACTATTGCTTCCATCCGGCAATTATGAAATCTCAGCTTCCAGCGGAATATACTCTGGAAAATCAACAGTGGCTTTGGCTAGTGGCGGTTTGGGAGGGGAAACAGCTATAATCCGATGTAATATTCAGTTCAGCGTTTGGGTCCTCATATTCTTAATTTCTCTCCCATTATCTGTACTATCTTTATTGTTAGAGCGTAATAAACTTAGAAAGCCTTTGGAATACAAGCGCTACAAAAATATGCTGATGAGGTTGGAATCAATGTACAGTAGCGGCTTAGTGGAATATAAAACATACAGAAAATTAAAGGATGAATATGAAGCGAAACTCATGGAATTGGGTGGTAGAAGAGGAAGATGAAAAGCAGTAAGTGCAATATTAAATCACTAGCTATTCTAACACTATTTTCATTAATGCTACTTGCAACATTTTCCTATGAAACTAAAGGTTACAACGGAAACGTTAAGGTTTGGCTAATGCTTTATTTAAGAGAGTACGGGACGGATATTCCAATAAATAACGTCTCAATATCAGCTACGATATCTAGTGTCTGGGGGGATCTGCAAGGAGGTCCCAGATTAACCGACGATTACGGTGGAACCACAGTTTTCCTGGGGGAATTCATTAATAAGTCTTCGCTTGCTCCACCAAGATTAACTCAGTTGACAATAACCGATAACTATACGCTGATAAAAGTTAACGATATCTTTCTTGAAGAAATTCGATTCGCAGCAGTCTACGCTTCTAATCAAGTAAAATACACGAACCTGCAGATTAGGATAAATCAGGAAAACATAGGTGAAGACGTTTTCTTTAAGGTTAATTGCTGGGCTCTTAAAAGCAAGGTAGTCAACATCTCGGATAGCGATCCAGTTACCGGTGAGCGGTCAATAATCTCCGTTAAGCCAGCTATAAAGATATCTTCTGGAGCTACGGAAAAGAACATTTACGAAAGCTATTACCTGGCCCCATTGAATTATGAGATACAAATAGCGCCTGTAGACGCTGTGAAATATCCATACCCATCACTTAGAATTTTAATAGATGAAAATACTTCCTTCATAAACTGGATGTATTATGCAGCTAAATTCTATAGAGAGAAGGAAATTAGTTCGATTAATAAAGAGATAAATTGGTTTAGCTCCACAGGTCTTCTCCTTATCCGAGAAATTGAGGAACAAGGAGTCCTTGAAAACCTACTTAAAAGGTCTTTAGATTTCTATCGGAGGAAAGAATATAATGCTGCTCTTAACGGAATGAGGCTTTTTAACAGCAGAGCTGCGGATCTGAAAAGATGGTTGTCAAACTTGAAGATATCTGCAATTGTGAGCGCTGTGAGTGTAGGGCTTCTTGCTTATGGCATGGCCTCAATATTCTCAAACTTCATATTTGAAGAGCCTGCTGAGAGCAAAAAGAGACTAACAACTAAAACTATATTATTCGCATCCCTAGTACTAACATTCTCTTTCACTAACCCTGCGTCGAAAATAGCGTGCGCCATCATAATTGAAAAGGCAATTAATGCACCGGTTCCCACGATAGACGCCCTCACTGTTCTTATCGGGACCTTCGTGATTAGCGCGTTTATATACCTCCTTATGACGCTGGCCTCGCTAAGGAGGGGTTCAATAACTGATCTGGCAGTCCAATTGGGCATAAGGAGCTTCAAAAGAAGACCATTCCGGACAATATTGACCCTAGTCACCATAATAATCGTCGTTTCATCCTCTATACTTTTCATAAATATTTCGGTGGCGAGGGAGACCAGAATAAAAAAATCATGGCCCGGCACAGGAATATCATGCATAGTTTTAGAGGCTGATCCCTACTCAACCGGATTAAGTAAATACGATGTGGAATGGATTGAAAGACAGGAATGGTGTAAAAATGTCAGTTACATAGAAACTGTTAAAAAATTGGATTATTCCGGCGAAAATATGATCTCCCGAATCAGCCTAATTCAGGTTGCCAAAGAAAGCCCACAGACCGTCGATATAATCTTTATTGACCCAGCATTTATGGATGAATACTATAACCTCTCCAAGTATGTAAGGGGCTTTTGGAAAGAATTCTCTGCTGGTGAAAAAGTTATCCTTTTGCCAACCAGCTACGATGTTGCAATCGGAGAATATGTAACGCTCAAAGTGGATGAAACTTTAATAACAATAACAGGAATGGGCGCTGAACATCTCGGATCTAGAAGTTTAGGCTCATTTCGTGTAGTTGGCAAGTTCGACCAGTCGCAACTGCTTGAGTTTGAGAGGTTAGATGGAACACTTCTATTTGAAAAAAATCATGGCCCGGCGCAAGCATCTTTTGCTCTCTCCCCCACCGTTTTATTACCAATAGGTTCGATAAAAGATCCCTCTGTCGCAATCTCTGAGATCACGGTTATCATGGAGCAGAATTTTGATCCGGCGGATATTGCTAGGGAGGTCGCTTACTCATTTGGGGTTCCGGTTGTGGCAAACAAGAATGGTTTAGCTGCTTTAGTAATATGGTCCCTTGAAATCTCAATAGCCGGCTTTATTCCATATCTTATTCCATTATTTATAGCGGGTTTAATGATTTATGTAACTATGGCCTCAATTTATGAGGAGAGAAGAAGGGAACTGTTTACGCTGGCAACTTTAGGGTTAGATCCCAAGAATACTTTTCTCACCTTCATAATTGAAACATTGCTTTTTGGGCTAATGGGCACATTTATAGGCTTCTTCGGCAGTTACATCCTGGTTATATTAATATCTCATTTAGCATCGCTATTCGGAGGAGCATTTCCAGCATCCTACGCAAACTGGTCCGTATTCACAGTCTTCGTAGCTCTCTTCACAGGGGTTATAATGGTCTTCCTCGGAGGCTACATCCCCTCAATGAGGGCTCAGGGCTTAAGCCTAATGGGCAGAGTGAAAACCCGCGAATTGCTAGGTGAATTAATAACTGAAGGAGACAAGGTTATTTTCACGCTGCCCATAAGGGAAACTGTTCAGAATAGCGAATTGCTGTACAACTATGTTAAAGAGACCCTTGGAAAGATTCCGCGGTCTCTAATAGATCAGCACTCAATTAAGGGAGAGATACGCGGGGACGGATCATTTGACGTATCATTTGTCGCCATGGGTTCAGGTCAAAGAGTTTTTATACCCTGCGAGTTGAAGGGCGTAAGGGATAAGGAAATCTTGACATTAACGATAGAGGTTTCCGCATCCTACAGAGAGTATGAGCAGATAAGAAGAGTACTTCGTGATTTAGAAGCTCACATGATTGGTTTTTCCACGTGGCGAGATATGCAGCTGAAAATGAAGATTGTGAGGGAGGCGCCTAAAAAGCAGAAGACTGTGGATGAAATTCTGGATGAAATAAGAAGCATAATTGAACAGATAAAAGATTTCAGCAAAAAACTTAGGATTCTGGAGTCGCAGAAGGGCAAGCTTACTGAGGAAATATACAACGAGTTTAGGCAGAAATATTTAGGTATGCTTGATGAAAAATTCAAAACCCTAAGATCCGTAACGATAGGTTTAGAACCCTACTCGGAGCAAATACAAGAAGAAATTAAGAAAATAAACGTGGAAATTGAGAGAATTACAGTCGCCTACAACCTTGGCGAAATCAGCGAGGAGGAATACATTAAGATCTGCAGTCCACTCCAGAACAGATTAACAATGTTAAAGAGTAAACTTAAAGAACTCGAGGAAATATTTGAATTCCTCAAGAAGCCAATGGGGATCATTTAAAATTAAACAGCCTCAAACCAATTGTAAACATGTTGGAGGCGAGGAAATAATGGATAAATGCACATTTAACGAGGCTAAAAAACTCGTCAGAGAACTTGTTGAGACAAAGGGTTTTCCTAACGATGAATCGGCTTTAACTCAGAAGATTCTCTGGGCCTTTGTTGAGCTCGGCGAGGCGGCGGATTCCTACAAGAAAGGCGAAGACTGGCATGTCATCAGCGAAGAACTAATCGATGCAATATTCTACATCTTAGATTTCATCGGGCTTATTGAGAAAACTCAAGGAATTGAAATCGACGTGGATCATTTATTTCTTGAAAAATGGAAAAAGAATATGAACCGTCCTAATCAGTATGGACAAAAGAGAGATTTAAGTAAATAATGGATAACGAAACAGAATATTGCCTTTTTCGCTTAAAGCGCTTTTACTATCTTACAATAGGACTTTATTAGAGGATAAAAATAAAAGAGGGGCCCCTTAAATGGGGATTCTACTTATACTGTCCAATCTCTTCGGTTGGAGCCCTCAGGGCTGGCAATTCTGGGAATCTCTCTTTCATTCTCTGCTCAGCCACTAGGGCCGCTTCATTAAGGATCTTCTGGGCTTCCTCGCTGGCAACCTCAAAGTCCGGCGTCATACCTGTTGTCTGACTTGCCTCAATCATTATCTCATCAAGCAGTATGCCTATCTCGCTAAGTTCACGTTCAGCACCTGGAAAGATGCCTGCTACACCAGTTCGTACGTTCTGTAAAACCTTTGATATTGGAGCTAAGGTGGCTGCCACATTGCCAAGCTGTGTTACCGTTCTAAGCCTTAAGGCAACCCTTTCAAGGGCTAGCTCGGCGTTCATCATGAAATTAGCCATCTTCCTAAGCTCAGCCAGCTCATTCGCATAAACGTTTGCCCTCTGCATGTCATGTCTAGAATAGGCGTCGACTATTTTTGAGAACAATGCCTTATCTCTCTGAGTTAGCAGCTGTACGGCGCCATTCAAATATTGAATCTGCGTCTCAACACGCCTAGCGGCCAACTCAATCTTTTGTCTTAACGGAGCTTCCGGCCTGATTATAGCCCTTATCCCAGTCCTTGATTCCTCCCATTCCCTAGTAAACTTTGACATTTATAACACCTTCTTCATCGCAAGATAAAGGGAGTGAAACCGTTATAATCCTTCTTAATATGCTCAGATTTACTGGGTTGTTAAGAAAATACCATATTCAAATAACATGTTTCCCCGGTCTAACCTCTTTTAAGAGTTCCAGATTATATTTTTGCTAGGATTTTTATAATGATGATGTTAAAAATCCGCCCTTAAATGGAATTTTTCTCAGCTTTATATGCGTATATGCATGAAGCTTTCAGCTTTGCTGAATGTTGCTCCGATACTCCTCTATTATCTTCCTCTTTATTTTCGAAGAGCTGCTTATGTCCCCTCCCTCAAACCTATTTAATCTCACAACTTCTATGGTGAGGTTTTTTTCTCCCAAATATCTCTTTAAATTCTTTTCCATCTCCTCTTTATCATAGCCCAACGCTATTATGTCAGGCTTCACTTTCTCTATAACCTTCGCCATATCCATTTCTTCATACCCTAATATTGCCTCATCAACAACTTTTAGGGCCTCAACTATGGCTCTACGCTGATCCTCAGGGATTATAGGCTTTCTGCCCTTTAACCTTTCAACCGTTTTATCCCTCGCAACTATAACGATCAATTTCGATTTCTCGCCGCCTAGTTTCTTCGCGTTTGTCAAATAATAGACATGCCCATAATGCAGTAGGTCAAAGGTTCCCTCGGCCAGCACAACCTTACCCTTCCTCTCAAAATCCATAGTTACGCACCTACCATTCAAACTCAGCCAGCCCTAGCATGCGCAGCGCATCTAAAAGTCCCTCACAATAGGAAATAGAAGCCAAACTCACCTCATATTCTTTTCTCTCTAGATAGTATTTGGCATCCTCAAAATACCTTCTAGCTTCATCAACAATTCTCATTACGGTTGTCTCCCCAACAACGGCAGAACCGTAGGCAATCCTCAGATTTTTGAGAGCTTTCTCCGTTTTAAGTATGTATTTTAACGCCCTTTCTCCTCCTTTAATCCCCGTCATTTGCTCATCTCCATAACCCATTTAGGCGCATTAGCAATTACAATCAAGGCTTCAGCCTCCATGAAATGGAGTTTTTCAGCTGGGAGAATTAAGCTATGCGGCGGCCTGCCGAAATCGAAATTTACTAAATCTTTAATTGCATCAGCCTTAACTATAACATCCCCTGAGCCGGCTCTAGCAATGCCGACGGCAAGATTCTTTCCAGTAATTACGCCTTGCCTATTATTTTCCTCCAGCGTTAGCAAGATTTCCAAAGCCTCTTTTATCGTCATATACTTGTTTTCCTCAGCTCTAACATCTAGAAAGCATAGCGTATGCAGATTTCTCGCCTTATTTTCGGCTACCACTAAATACGGCGTTTTGGAAAGGCGTCCGCCTTCGGAAAAGGGTATCGTCACGCTCTTGCCGAACCTATAATTCTGAAGCCCGGATAACCCTACAACAGCCGATATTATCGATGCGCCGTGAACCACCTTAGTCTTTATCCCTTCTCTCTCAGCCCTCAACCTTAGGGCTATATGCGTCGTCGCTATAAGCGGATCTCCAGGAACTAGGAGAACAACCTTTGCGTCCCTAGCTCTCTCAAGAATAGCCTTACCACCCTCATCTTCTAGGTTTCGTCTTGAAACAACAGTTACGTCTTTACCAGAAATTTTCCTAAAATCATCAAGCACAAAGCCTGGCATCAAACTTGTATAGAATTCCGCAAAGATGTAAGCCGCATCCTTAACCTCCCTAAGCCCGCGGAGCGATATATCAAGATGATCATAAAGCCCTAAGCCGACGAAAACAAGTTCACCAGCCATCTCACAATCCCTCCCAAAAATAAATTACGAAGGAAAGCAAAATAAATTATCTACATGGGGAAAAGAAAAAGTTATTAATTATCCAGCTAACTTACTCATATCTTGAATGAAAGGAGGGCCCGTAGCTTAGCAAGGTAGAGCGGCGGACCCATCTAAACCTATTAGCGAAAATGGGGCTGAGGCTCTTAAGCCGCTCCCAAAAAGGAGACACCCGTAAAAGCGCCGGAAATTTGATGAGGCTGCTTCGGGAAGGTCGAGGGTTCAATTCCCTCCGGGCCCGCCAACCATCGTCTTCAAAGCCTTTACATTTTCTCTTTAGGGGGATGCTGAAAAGAGTTATTTTAGAGATAAATATATGTTAAGGTTTGCTGGTGGTGTTCAGCTTGAAGATTAATATTATGCCAACTAAAAAGGTTACTATTTTAGGTTTAGATAGAAGGGAACTTGCAAATCTCGGTTTCTGCGCTGTAACTTTTGGTGCAAGTCGCCTTTTTTGGGTTGATGGTTTCCTACTCTGCCTCGAGGTTTATGAAAAATCGTTTGAGTACGAGATTGAGAGAGGAAATTTTTACGTAAGCCAGCTATGCTATGCTGACTTCCCAAAATATAATAGAATTCTAGAAGTTGAGAAAGGAACGCAGATACCCATCGCAAACGTTTCGGATATGCAAATGTATAAGGAAATCGCGAGGGCGATAACGGAATTCGAACATGGAAGCCGAGCGAGAAATGCTAAATAAATTTATGCGCAGTCTTAGGTAAAATTTTTAAAAATCTTATTTTACTATTTTATGTGATTTAATATGCTTAAGACCGTTTTATCTCTCAAATTTGGTGTAGACTATTATCCGGAGCACTGGCCTAAAAACAGATGGGCTAAAGATGCAGAATTAATGGGTGAGTTAAGCTTTAATGTTGTGAGGCTCGCTGAGTTCTCATGGAGCAAAATTGAAACTAGAGAGGGCGAGTACAATTTTAAATGGCTTGATGAAGCCATAAACATCCTTGCCAGCAAGGGTATAAAGGCAATAATTGGGACTCCCACAGCTGCCCCTCCACCCTGGATTATTAAGAAACATCCGGATGTTCTGCGGATTGATCATCATGGTGCAAAAAGCCCGGAGGGAACTAGGCGAAACTACTGTCCAAATAACCCCAATTATGCCGCTCATACCGAAAGAATAGTTGAAGCATTAGCCCTACATTACAGGGATAATCCGAATGTTATTGGATGGCAAATTGACAACGAGTTTGGGATAGATCCATGCTATTGTGAAAATTGCGTTAGAGCATTTAGGAATTGGCTGAGAAGCAAATATGGGTCCTTGGAAAACCTAAATTCCTCATGTGGTTTCATATTTTGGAGCCAGGAGTATGCGGATTGGGATGAAATATTTCCGCCTAAACCTCCGCTTGACATGCAGAGCCCAAGCTTATGTCTTGACTGGCATAGGTTTCTAAGCGATTCGTGGATAAGGTACCAGCAAATACAAGTGAATATAATAAGAAAAATAGCGCCCCACCATATAATAACGCATAACTTCATGGGCTTATATAAAGAACTGGACTACTTTAAACTTGCTGAACCTCTTGACATAGTTTCATTCGATTATTATCCCAAATGGTCTTTAAGCGTTGATTATGCCAGATCGGCTATGGCCCATGATGTTATGCGCAGCTTGAAAAAGAAGCCTTACTGGATTATGGAATTGCAGAGCGGCGCTGTTAAGATTCACACTGCGCCGATCCCTAAACCCGGTGAAATAAGACTCTGGACTCTTCAGTCAATCGCTAGAGGCGCTGACGGGATTCTCTATTTTAGATGGAGGTCATGCAGATTTGGCGCTGAAGAATATTGGCATGGTATCCTAGACCACGATGGCGTTCCTAGAAGAAGGTTTCATGAGGTCAAAAAAGTGTCGGAGGATTTAAGGAAGATTGCACCCCAAATCGAAGAAACAAACGTTAAATCCGAAATTGCCTTTGCGCTCATATATGATAATCTCTGGGCCTTCGATCTTGAAGTTGGATACGGTGGAAAAAACTATTATGGTTTAGATTCTTGGGAGCCATCCCTAGATTTCTATAGGGTTTTGTATTCTAGGAATTTACCTGTCGACTTTGTAGACCCGGTCAAAGAGAACCTCTTCGGATATAAAATTGTCTTCGCCCCCTCCCTAATGCTTATAGATAAAACCGTTGAGGAGAACTTGAGGTCCTATGTTAAAAAAGGCGGAATTTTGATAGCGACTCCTAGAACTGGTGCTAAAGACTGGAGCAATGTTATAGTTGACACTTCATTGCCCGGTGTGTTTTCAAATCTTTTTGGTGTAACAGTTGAGGAATATACTGGTCTGCCGAATGGTGGAAACGTTGGCATTGAAACGAATGAAGCCGTACTTAGCCGTAAGGTTGCCGGCAGAGGAAGATGCTGGGCTGAAATGCTGTTGCCCAAAGAGGATGCTGAAATAATGGCTTACTATAATATGGGCGTTTATAGCGGTAAACCCGCGGCGACGATAAATAATTATGGCGAGGGGGCAGCTATATACGTCGGAGCTTTTCTAGACGAGATTCTATACTCCGCTATTTTAGACTGGTTAATGGAAAGGGTGAGAATTAAACCACCATTGCCTCCAACTGAAGGGCTGGAAGCTACTGAAAGAACCGGTTCAAGTAACAGAATTATATTTGCGCTAAATCACAGCGATCGCATAATTCAAGTTCCACTTAAGGAAGACTATTATGAAATACTCTCAGGAGAAAAGGTAAGTGGTTTGCTTAAAATTGAGGGCTTAGATGCTAAAGTTCTCAAATCGCTTTAAGAATTAAATTACTTTGAAAATTGAATTTCTCCCTTTATAATTTTATTTTCCGGCAAATTTAATTCTCTTGCAATGATTCTTTTTACTTCTGCAGGATCTAAGAATGTTTGGGATCGAACAGATATCCCGCAACGCATGTTTTCAACACGTATGGGAATCAGCTCCCTGTATTCATATATAATGTTTCCTTGCAGAGCTTTTATGCTTAATGTTTCATTTTGGTGAAAAGATATTATTTCAGCCCTGCGGCATGCCTCTTTAAAGTCGCCCCAATCATCACATATTATTTTTACCGGAGCCTTAGAAATCCTTTCCCCCTTAGATTCGCATATCATTGCTGCTGGTGCTGGAGCCGGAGCCTTCTCCTCCTCCTTGGATTTCTCCCTGATTTCAGATATTTCTCTAATTGCCACTGGAAGCTCAGATACTATCTCTTCCAGTTTACTTATAAGTATATCTAGGTTTTTCTCATGTTCTCTCAAAACATTAATCACGAAATCAAGAGCATTCATCTTTTCTGAATCAGACATTTCAAATGCACCATTAGAAAAAAGTGTTAATGCCTTATAAATTGTTTGTGAAACAGAGAAAAGAAACATTTATTCATCTTTATTTTATATTTTATTAGTCTTCATGCCCATTATTTAAATCTACACGATCTCGCTGCTCCCTATTAAATGTACTTAATTGATCCTTTTAAGCGCTTAAAGAATACTGGCTTTAAGCGACTGCCATACGCCCATATTTAGCATAAAGCAGCACCAAAAAACATTTATCTAAGCCTAAAATTTATTTTTCAGCAGAGCATTTTAAAGGGGTAGGGTATGCCGACTGAGATCTTCGATGTGGAAAAATTTGTTCAATTGTCAGAGAAAGCTAGTTACTGCGCAATAAAAAGGTTAAAGGATGTTGTAAAACTTAAGTTGAGAACGCCTAGAATGCTCTATACGTTGAAAGCCGATCCGGCGAAAGCTGAAGAAATAGTCAAAAATCTCAAATGTGAAATAAGAGAAATCTAACCAATATCGTGTTCCAGCATCTGCCCCTCTTCATTAAATAAGTTTTTATGAAGCATAAAATACGCTGCGTCCTCTTTAAATAAATATTTAAGCAAGTAAGCAAAGGAAGCTCACACGCCTAGAATATCTAGGATCAAAATAAAATTCTCCCTTGAATGGTTCATTTTATACGTTCTCAGGGTTGAAACAAGTTTATTTACTTCTATTTGCCCAAGCGTTTGGGCAAGTAATCCTGAAACACTGCTTTTAATGAAAAGGTATTGGCTTATGGAGGTCACATTTGCAGTTCTCCTTTTATCGCTTGCAGACTCAAAATCCACTATGTGCATCCTGCCTTTAACGTCAACAATTATGTGCTTATCAGCTCGGCTGAGTTCTCCATGATCTAAGCCTATTACATCAAGCCTCCAGCACTGCTCAAGCAGATCCCTTAACGCATTCTGGAGACTTGAATGGGCATATTTGTCGCCGCTAAGACCCATAATCCATTCTGAGAAAATTTTGCCCTCAATATATTCCATTAAAAGTAAGCCGTTTCTGCAGCCAAGTAGCCTAGGTCCAACTTCGACGCTATTAGCAATCTGAAGCATTCTGGCTTCATGAGATATTCTGGACTCATCAGAGTCTGTTCTACAAATTTTTAGGGCCGCCTTTTTATAGTCTTTTGTAATTGCGAGCACAACTACGCTTGTGCAGCCTTTACCTAAAACAGGGATTTCCCTAACAGTTTTATCGCCTCTGAAGTGCAGGGCTTTTATATCGAGCTCCATCATATAATTAACTCTTCTATTAAACGCCTCGGGGCTATACTTAGGGTAACATATCACTTGACCATATTTCTCGCAATCAAGATCTTCCAAGGAAACTATAGTATTCATCATATGAGGAACCTGAGTCAACATATCACATATATTATGAAGTTTTAAGATAGCCACTGAGGCCTGCCCATAAGATACTTGGTCAGGAAGGATGCGAAATCGCGGTTCATAGAGTAGAACTTGCTAATCTCGTCGTTGATAAGAATCTCAAGCGAATCTCTAAACGCCTGAGAAACTAGGCTTGCAACACCTAGGTTTTTTCCGCCGTTCTTGAGATTATCCATCAGAAGGTCGACAACGTCCTTATAGCGCCTCTTCTTTTCAATGACTAATTTATCGCCCTCAATTCTGGGTCCGGATAAGGTTAGATGGGAGTTCAAATGTTTTCTTAGAAATTTTTCGCAGTCCTCAATCTTCTCGATTGGTGGTCCGATGTGCTTTCTAACGTTTGGAAGAGAGCGTGAACGTAATTCAAAAATAAATATGTTCGTGCTTTTTTCGTCGCTCCAAACGTTGCTGCGCATAATTTCAAAATCAAACTGCTCAATTAAATTAGCTAATGCTTTCTGAGATCTATATAATTGACCCCAAAGGATGTCTGGAACAGCTCGAATCGTCCCCGTCTTAATGAATATAAAAGCAGTTCCCTTGGAACTGATTGCGCCTATTAAATCTTCAGCTGAGTATGCTTCAATTTCGCTTGGATAGAAAAATTCTATATATGGTTTCTTAAGGAACAATCTGGATGCCATAACGAACTCACTTAGCCTATCAAGTCTAACAGCTGAAGCCACATTTCGGTTTCTGTCTACGGGATCAATAACTATGAGCGGCTCATTCTGAAAGATTCTCCTAGCGTCTTCATAGCTCTTATAGTATCCCTCTATATCAATAACTTCGCCCTTGCGCCATTTTGAGGCGGCTTCCAGAACCCTTATAAAAGAGCCGTAATATAATGTTAGGATTTCACAGAGGTATCCGCTGAACCCTCCAATCTTAATCTCAGCGCCATAGACGCCGATTCCATGCATAAAGCGCTTTAATAAGCGTATTTCGTTTTTAACCTTCTCATTCACATGGCTTTTGACATAAAGCGTATGGAAGGGCGTCCTATCAACTGAAGATTTAGCCTCGCTGGCCTCCTCAATTCTAAAGCATGGGACGAAGTTGACGGTGAAGCCGTTAATATAAGCCTCTATATACGGGTGTTCAGCGTAAGCCTCCAAGTAATTATCTCCGGAAACCCTCTTAGCGGCTTCTAAAACCCTCGTGAATATTTCTTTACCATAGTCTTTAGGTAGTAGAATGAATATATCTATGTCCTTTTCACCGGCAAGCCAAGTGTCCTTTGCTATTGAACCCTCAATTTGAACGATCGCATCTATATTATCATACGCTAATTCACGCTTAAGCAATTCAACGAGACGCATGGAGAATTCTATTGTTTTGCGCCGCTCCTCATCGCTTGGAACAGCCCTTTTAAGAGCTTCACTGCAAATCTCCCAAATTTTATCAGCATTCTTTCCAGCAATATCATTCTTCATAATGTTTTCCGCCTGCCTTTAGAAGTGGCGGCAGTCCGAGTCACCGCGGTTATGTTTCAGCGGCAAACCTCCCTCAATGTTGAATATATAGGTCCCTGAGGCGTCAAAACACTCTTTTTCAATCTTAGGCATCTTGCCTTAACGATTCCAAACTCGTATCCCTCAAGATCATTTATCAGCTTTGCCAGATGATCTCTCCTTTTACCAGTTCTAACGCGAGCTATGGTTAGATGAGGACTGAAACCCTTGTCATCAGGTCTTAAACCGATTTTTTGTAGATTAGGCTCTAACTGATAGTATATGTTTCTTAGCTCGTTTGCACCTCTTCTTATTCCCGCCCAAACAACGTTTATATGCCTTAAATTCGGGAACGCTCCTAAACCCTTAATTTCAATATCGAATGGGGCAAATTCCACTTTCTCCATCTCGCTGAAAACCCTGTCGATCATGACTGACGATATTTCGCCTAGAAATCTAATTGTTATATGAATGTTTTCAGGCTTAACTATTTTCAGATCGGCACCAGTCTCAAGAAGCATGCTCTGAATCTTACTTAGGCTCCTAATAGTATCTTCATCCTCCATGTCGAAGGCAATAAAGCTTCGAATGAGCTCCACAGTCAATCAGCCCTTTCAAATTTGATGCATAAACTACTAGCTATTAAGCATTAAGATAAATTTATCTTCATGTTGAAAGGACGTGGCAACTTAAGGTTTTAGCCTTGCATTTCTGATTATTTATCTTATGTTTGGTGTTAGGGATGTTGTTGAGCGCTTTCATCTATTCGAGAGGAACAGGTTTCCCTTTTTGGGCGTAAGGTTCTCGGTTTAGCTTTCTATGTT
>JAGTQL010000001.1:0-16066 GCA_018396555.1 Candidatus Bathyarchaeota archaeon
CTACAACAACCTAAGGAGGTGAACCTTAAGTTGCCACGTCCGGCCTCCTAAAAGCCGTCGAGTAATGCCCATACATAACAGACATATCCATCCGCCTATACTAGTCATAAACTCCCACCCCCATCACTAAGATTATGGAGCACAAGGCTTAGATTCTGTCAAATTAGTTTTTGGGCTTTGGGAAACGTCCTCATAGAGCGGTTTTTTCCTTCATTTTAGCTGGCTTAGGTTATTGGGAGCATAGCCCATGTTTACGTGTTGTTCAATGCAGCCATAGGACTGTAAAGCTCTAGGTTAAAGAGACTTGAGGTTTTTGCAATAAGTTCTAACTGTATTTTTCAGAAGAGTGCATTAGGAAAAAATAATTGTTGCTCCATTAGAGCAATTAATTTAGTTTTGTCTGAGCGATATTTTTGTGTCTTCACGTAGAAGTACTGGAATTTTTTTCCAACGGCGTTTTGTAATTGATCCACTGCCCGCCTTCATAGCTATTGTCGCTCTAAGCATCAGTCTATCTTGTTCTTTTTGGAAGATATACCTTTTTACTTTCTGCTCCTTCCTCGCATACCGGTGCTACCAAAATATCTGAGCCAAACATAAACTCGTCTTCCACATAATAGGTATTCTCGTCGGATGGAAAGTCAAAGAAGAGTGGACGCATAAGCGGTATGCCTTTCTTGTAGCATCTTTTCATCTGTTCTATAATATATGGCCTTAATCTCTCTTATCATAAGGAAATTACTTAGTATCTCGTAGGCTCTCTCACCGAAGGACCAAACCTCATTAGGTCCGCCAGTTAACTCATAAGGGTCACATTTATTTGCATTTTTTAGAAATGGAAAATGAACTCCATGCAGCCTAAATATTGGGCAGAAAGCACCGAATTAAAACCATCGAATAATTAATTCCTGAAATCTTGGGTCTTTTGGGTCCCCGCCGTAAAATCCGCCAACATCTGTTGTCCACCAAGTAATCCCGCAGAGAGCCATATTTAATCCGGCTTTGATCTGCCTCCTCAAGGATTCAAATGTTGACGGTATGTCTCCTGACCACACGACGACCCTAAATCTCTGGCTGCCATGCCAAGCAGCTCGGATAAGAAGAACAAAATCTTTTGCGCCTTCAGATTTTAACCTCTAGCTTTGTGGTTTAATTTTTCGCTCATATAAAGCTGATGGTACATGGTTCTTCTTCGATGTTTGTGAGTGTGTTGATGGCTATTGCTGCGGCTCTTCTCGCTCTGTCTTCTTCCCTTGTGTTTCTGGGGAAGTTGTACTGGGCGCAGTAGAGGTATAGGTTCTCCTTTGAGATGCCTCTGTAGGTGTCTATTCAAGGTCTGAAGACTGAGAACTCGGCTTCGACGGTGTTTATGTGGATGCCGCCGTCTCTAGCGTACTCTCCTATGCTGTGGTTAACCGTCTGGTGGTTGCGGAATCCGTCTAGGATGTGGTATGCTGGGTATTCGTCGGTGTAAATGGCCTCGACATCCTCGCGGATGCTCCTCATAACCCTCCTGAGGACGGCTTGCTCCGTCATGTTGGCTGAGGGTATGAGCTTAACTGTCCCGCCTCTCTCCACCATCCCCATTATGGCAGGCTTATCCGTCTTGTATGCTCCACGTCCCCTCACCTTTAGGCTTCTAACCCTTGGAGGACGCTTGAGACAACGCTTCCCCTTCAACCCGGCTGTCACATAAACATCGTCTAACTCCACTATACCCTTCAACCTCTCCTGGAGATGGCTGAGGCATAGTCCTCTCCTCAACGTCCCCGCCATGTTGAAGGCGGTTGGATAGCTAATTTTGGCAGTCTTCGCCATCTCCTTAACGGATATCTTATACTGCATGAGGAAGGCTACGGAGAACCAAACGCGAAGGGGAAGCTTAGAGCCCTCAAACTGAGCCCCCGTCCTATCATTGAAGTGCCGACCGCAGCCCTTACAAAGGTAACGCTGGTAAACACGCAGATGCCTCCCATGCCTGATAACGCTCCGAGAGCCGCATCTAGGGCAGACCGCTCCCCAACGCCACCTAACATCCCTCAGGACAATGGCGCACTCCTCCTCAGAGGGCATAAAAGACCTTACGTCCATGAAGACTCAATGGGCAAAAAATACTCATGCATCATCAGCTTTATATGAGCGAAAAAGTTTATAGTTGTAGCTAAAATCTAAGCGTGTCCATTTTCCTCCAGTAATCTTGCGATAAAGTTCTTCAGCAGTTAAAGTAGCCTTTTAAACTCTCTACTCTACTATTTAACTTCTGCATCTTCTCTCTAAACTTGATAATTGTTGGCATACTCTCATATCTTTCACCAATAATTTTAGTGATATGAAAGGACAATATTATGACAAATGTCATGAAGAGGAAGAAAATTATGAGAAAAGTCCAAATGGAGAATTTTAATACAGCTGCGATAATGAACAGCAAATAAAGACAGCCTGCAAAGTATCCCCCCATACTTCTTTGACTCTGCATTTACAAAATCCTTCTTAAAATCACCCTTATACTCGCTGCAGAGGAAATAGATATTGGAAACCGTTATCTCACCACCACTTTGCGACATCTTCACTAGAAATAGGCAGTTCACACAGAAGCTTCTGGGGCATCCATTACAGAACCCTATGGCTAGTTTAGACCGAGAAAAAATAAATCTAATTCATTGCTTTATTCTCTAAATGGAAAAAATCAAATGACAGTGTTGCTTATCTTTTGTCTCTTTGCGGGTGCTCAAGTTTGATGAGTTTAATTTTATCCTTATGTTTGGTTTGAATATGTTTGTTTAGCTTCTTTGGGTCTTCGAATTTTTCGCCGCATATTGGGCAGTCCGTTTGCATATAATTTTACCTCTATTGTCGACTCATAAGAAGGAGGGATGGAAATAGGTCGTTATTCTCCATAGATGCATTTTAATCCTAAAATGTCACCTAGCCCGAGCGTCCGCTTGTATGTTTCTCCATAATCCGCATAGCCGTACATGGTCAGCCAGTAGCACTCCGCATCGTATAGGTCGTCTAGGCCGCACCAGTGGCCGAACTCATGCGTCATAATGTTTTGGACATCCATCTTTTTGGCTTCGCCGCTGAGGCTCCACTTGTAGTACGTGTTCATCCTCGTGTCGGTTTCAATAATCATGTCGCCGACATACCAGATGTATGTGACAGCTATAACTCCGGCTCTGTATGGTCCCCAATCTATGACATTATAGCCGTCACGTTTACCAGCCGACCTGCTTGTTGTCCCCTTATAAGAGAAAACAGCTGCGCTTGTCTGCGAATCCCATGTGTTCACAGCCGCTGTAATGGCTGATACAACAGCATCTGTCGAGAAGCCATACTTGTTTTTCGGGTTTATGTAATATTCCGCCGTAGCATACCAGTGGAAGGGTAGCAGCTTAAAGACATCAGTTATATTAGAATTGTCTTCTGAAGAAATCTGATAAAGAGTGATCCTGCTACCTGAATGTTCAATGGACCACTCGACAATCATTAAATGAGGCGAAGTTGAAACGGAGAAGAATAATGCGGCAAGCGATAATAGAAGCAAAACAGCTAAACCCACGGAAACAATCCTTTTCGTACCCATTCACCTATTCTCTAATAGGATGCCTAACTTAAATGCTTTTTGGCTCCTTTGCGGAGCGCATCTAGAAATTAATTTATTCATAGGCCGTTTTGCTACAACCTTCAAGCAGTAGGTAACATTCCTTCAGTAATATTATTGAGGTAAGCATGAAGGTGGAGATGCAAAACCTTAATTTAGAGCACTCTCTTATAGTTATTTAGTTGACGGAGTTGGATATAGCTGTTTCTGAAAGCCAGCTAAGGCTTTTGCTAGATAGACTGGATATGGTTAGATTGGAGCTTTTGAGGCTTAGAGCAATGCTTCTGCCTGAGGAGGAGCTGAGCGAGAAGGAGAGGAAAGAGCTTGAGGAGGCTCGGAAAGAGATAGCGAAGGGCTTGTGCATAAGCCTTGAAGATCTCATTAAAAAGATGGGCTGACAATAAATGTTTCAAGTGATCATATCCCAAAGAGCCAGATAAATCCATTGAGAAACTCCCTGAATATTACAAGAGAAGAATCATTGAGTTGCTCTTAATTTTTCTCGAAAACCCTGTTCCAGCCGAATATTACGATGTCGGAAAGCTTAAGGGATATGCGAATACCTATAGAGATAGAGGTTCATATATTGCTAGTTGAATGGAGAGAGAGCCTACTCTTAAACTTAAATAGGGAATTTGACGCATGATATAAGCGGCTTATTTTAGCAGCCTCTTCCTATATGTTCACCTAGCCAATCACGCATTTTTTGCACGTATTGTGGAAATACTATTTCAGGGTCAGGCAGGTACGGGTGCCACCTTTTTTCCCACTCTAATGTGGCGTATCCTCTATAGCCTCCCTCGATCAGCATGCTGAGCATCTTCCTTATCGGCACTGTTCCCTCCCCCAGCAAGACATATCTCACTCTTCCCTCATTGTCCACTATTGAATCCTTCACGTGAATATTAACAATGTAGGGTGCTAGATTACTGTAGGTTATCTCAGGAGGTTCACCTTTCATGCGATATGGATGATGCAGATCCCAGAGTATGCGGACACGCTTATGACTTACCTCCCTCATTAGCCTAGCGCAAAGCGATGAGTCAATCCAGTCATCATGAGTCTCTAACGCCAGCGTGACATCATAATCTTCAGCTTCATCTCCAATTTCACGCAGATTTCGCACGATCAACGGCATAATTGTCTCAGCAGTGTAGCCTTTCGGTATCTTACCGCCGTATATGCGGACCACAGGCGCATTTAGCTCAGCGGCAAGAACCATGTTGCGCCGCGCCTCATCAAACTGCTCCATCCTTTCCGATGGATCTATAACGGCAAACCGGGCGGAGGTGGATATTCCGGAAACTGCGATGCCGTAATCGGCAAACAGCTTCTTTGTCTTGTTAAGATCGGTTGTGAACTCAGGCCGCCTAGTTATATCTACGTCTTCAAGTAAACCTCTAAAATCAACAGCGTTGAAACCCATATTGGCAGCGTTCTCAACTATCCTATTCAGATCCCAACCGGGGCACCCCAAAGTTGTGAAAGAGAGCTTCATGGAAACCATCCCAATCCAATACGCAATACATCATAGATTCTTAAAGATTTTTATAAATGTATTTGACGGAAAGCATAAATTATTTCTGGAGATTCCTCAAAAAATAAATGTTGAGAATTGGATAGGCTATTAGGGAGATGACCATTTGGCATTCCTAAGAAAGATGGTTGAGAAGGTTACGCCGC
Organism: Candidatus Bathyarchaeota archaeon; assembly: GCA_018396555.1. Classification (GTDB taxonomy): domain Archaea; phylum Thermoproteota; class Bathyarchaeia; order Bathyarchaeales; family DTEX01; genus DTEX01. Next base: position 5,285 of record JAGTQL010000001.1, read on the forward strand.
CTAAGGTTAGCCTAGTTTTGAAACTTAACAAGGGCATATATTTTTTAGGCGAGAAAGTTGAGGGTGAGCTGGCAGTATCCTCCTCTGAAGACTTTAACGCTGACGATATAAGATGCGAGCTCCAATGCGTTGAGTCGGCGAAGGTTTTTAAGTCTGTTTACGATGCAACGTTGAAGCGTGAAGTCACTAGGGAGACTTGGGAGTCAGCGACGCTTTATTCTGCAAAGTCAAGCCTTAGCGGGCCAATGCATATATCAAAAGGGTTCACAGGAAAATTCCCGTTCAGCGTAGAGATCCCGGTTACGTTGAAGCCGACGCTTAAAAGCATCGATAGGAGGGTTACATGGTCAATTAAGGGTGTGGTCGCCGTTAGGGGCAGGCCGGATGCTGCAAGCCAAACATTGGAGGTGCAAGTAGCCCAACCGTCAGCCGCGCCTGTCATTAAAGAGAGGGAGGTAATCCGGGAAGTGGTGATGATCCCATGCAAATATTGCGGAACCCTATTTCCTCAAACCGAAACTGGAAAAAGGTCGGTTACGTTGAAGCCGACGCTTAAAAGCATCGATAGGAGGGTTACATGGTCAATTAAGGGTGTGGTCGCCGTTAGGGGCAGGCCGGATGCTGCAAGCCAAACATTGGAGGTGCAAGTAGCCCAACCGTCAGCCGCGCCTGTCATTAAAGAGAGGGAGGTAATCCGGGAAGTGGTGATGATCCCATGCAAATATTGCGGAACCCTATTTCCTCAAACCGAAACTGTTTGTCCAAATTGCGGTGCAAGAAGAACAATTTAGGATGATCCCGCATTTCCATGCATGCTGACAAGGATAATTTAATAGCTTCTTAATGGACCTTTTTCCAGTTTCGGCGCAACAACTATTTGATGCGTTAATATTCCCACATTTATTTAAATAAGTGGGTGTTCTTTTTCAGCAGGCGCTGACTTGCGCTTCCCCCGCAATCCCGTCGAAGGGAACATTAAATAGGGCGATATACATTAAATCTGCTAATATGAGTAGCGCTAAAATAAAAGAGGAGAAAAGCGATCTGGGCAGAAAGAGGAGCGTAACAGTCGAGGAAGAGCTTGGGGCTAAGGTAGCGGAGAAAATTAAGAAGATGGAGAAGAGGGATAGGATGCTGATCAAAGATCGCTCATCTGAGATGGCGGTTCTTGAGGAGGTTTTTGATAAGTCAACCCTCATGACGATATATGATTTCATGAATGGGGGTGAAATAAAGGAGATTTACGGCGTTGTGGACTCCGGGAAGGAATCACGCATATATTGGGGCATAGACTCAGCCGGTGAGGAAATCGCCATAAAAATATTTTTAACCGTTTCAGCCGAGTTTAGGAAGGGCAGGCTGCCATATATTCTCGCCGACCCAAGATTTAAAAATGTTAGAAAGAATTTGAGGAGCCTGGTTTATTTGTGGGCTCAGAAGGAATTTAAAAATTTGAAGTCTGCGTATGAGGCGAAAGTTAGGGTTCCCAGGCCGATAACGGTAAAGAACAATGTGCTCCTAATGGAGTTCATAGGTAAAAACGGCGTCAGCGCCCCCCTGCTTAGGGAGGTTGAACTTAAGAGTCCGGAGAGGACTTATCGGACTATTCTCCTGCATGTTAAGAGGTTGTATAGGGGCGCTGAGCTCGTGCACGGAGACTTAAGCGAATATAATGTTATGGTTTTTAGGGGGCGCCCCGTCCTCTTTGATTTTTCCCAGGCGGTTTCAATTAAGCATCCTAATGCAGGCCAATTTCTGATGAGGGATATTGAAAATATAAATCGTTATTTTGAGAAGCTCGGTGTAAATGTTATTGGGGTTGAAGAGGCATATAGGGTGATAACCGGTGGCGCAGCTATTCGTTAAGATACCAAAGGAGAGAATAGGCGTTCTAATAGGCGTAAATGGAAGCGTGAAGAACCATATAGAGGAGAAACTAGGGGTGAAACTTGACATTGACAGTGAAACCGGGGATGTAACCATAACTTTAAAGGAGAAGGCTGAGGACCCAACGCTGATATTCAGGGCTAAAGATACAGTTACGGCTATTGGCAGGGGTTTCTCGCCGGAGCGGGCATTTAAGCTCCTTGAAAATGAAGATTACATGCTTGAAATAATCGATTTAAGGGATATATTTGGTAAATCGGAGGCTGAGCTCAGGCGGGTTAAGGGCAGAATAATTGGGAGGGATGGGAGAACTAGGGAGATAATTGAGGAGATGAGCGAGACCATTGTTTCCATTTATGGGCATACTGTTGCAATAATAGGAGATGCTGATCAGGTCAGCGTTGCCCGAGAGGCAGTGAACCTCCTAATAGGCGGAAGCACGCACTCAACCGTTTACAAGTTTCTCCAGAGAAAGAGGCAGGAGCTTAAGAGGAGGCGCCTTGAGCTCTGGGAGGACAGATCGCTATTACCCGGGCATGAATGAGCATGATAGGAACATATTTATTTTAATCTTAATATGTGGATAGGTGAATATTGCCTTTTAAGAGGGGCGTGGGACAATAAGCCAAGTATTCCAAGAGATAAGTCCTGCCGACTTCTTTTATAGGAATAGGGAGATAGCGGGCTTCGCAAACCCAGTTAGGGCGATATTTTCAGCAATAAGGGAACTTGTTGAAAACTCGCTTGACGCCTCTGAACCCTTAGGTATTCTGCCGGATATTTACATACGCCTATCCTTCGTGAATGAGAAGAGTGAAAACCTTTATGTTATAAGGATTGAGGATAATGGTTCCGGCATACCGGCTGATTTCGTTCCTTTAGCCTTCTGCCAATTTCTCTTCAGCTCAAAGTATAAGCTGAAGCAGTCCCGTGGAACATTCGGCCTCGGAGGAACAATGACGATTCTCTACGGGCAGATAACGACGAATAAGCCGGTTAAGGTAATATCGAGCACTGGGACATCTAAAATTTACGAGTACACTTTAATGATAGATATAGAGCGGAACCGTCCGGTCATCCTGGATAGGAGAGTGCGTGAGAATGAGAATAAATGGCATGGAACAATCGTCGAGGTGTATGTTGAAGGGGACTACTATAAGGCCATGCCTAAAATCTTAGAGTATTTGAGGCAAACAGCGATCGTTAATCCTTATGCGAGCATAACATTTGTTGATCCCAGGGGGAGACTGTATAAGTTTGAGAGGACGGTTTCGGTTCTCCCACCGCAGCCGAAGGAAACTTTACCGCATCCGCACGGTATAGATGTTGAAACAATGTATAGGATAATACGTGTAACAAGCTGTAAAACGCTGCTTGACTTTATGCAGAAGCACTTCCACAGGGTTGGTAAGAGCATAGCTAAAAACTTCCTCAGATTCGCTGGCTTCCCAGAGGATGCCGATCCGAAGAAGCTTAAACCCGAGGAGATTGTGAACCTTGTACAGGCTATGAAAAGTTTCGAGGAGTTTCTCCCTCCAGATGCAGGATGCCTCTCGCCTTTAGGTGAGAACCTCCTTAAGGCCGGCGTCCTGAAGGAGCTGGAACCTGAGTTTGTGGCGGTTTCCCAGCGTAAGCCTTCAGCCTACTCCGGCCACCCGTTCATAATTGAGGTTGGAATAGCCTATGGGGGGAAAATCCCTACGAGTGAGGACATACTGCTTTACAGATTTGCTAACAAAATACCGCTGGTCTATGATGAATCGGGCGATGTGAGCTGGAAAATTGTTAAGTCGATTAATTGGAGGAATTACGGGTTGACGTCGGGCATGCCATTCGCGGTTCTAGTCCACATATGCAGCACTAAAATTCCCTGGAAAACCGTTGGTAAGGAGATGATTGCTGATAGACCTGAGGTTAGCAGGGAGATACTTAACGGGATAAGGGAGGTTGCCCGCCAGCTTGATATTTACCTCTCTAAGAAGGAGAAGGCCAAACGTGAAAAGGCCCGCCTATCCATATTCGCAAAGTATCTGCCGAAAATAGCTGAGTTCTCAGCGAAGCTTGCTAGTAGAGATACGCCCAATGTGGATGAGCTTTTAAGGAGGTTAAGGAGGCTTGAAGGGGGGTAGCGCCATGAAATCTAGGGAGAAAAGGAAGGATGTTCTCTTAAAACTTGAGAAGTTTGGACGTGAACTATGTGAGCAGATTGAGAAGGGGTCTTTTCCGCATATAACAATGCCCAGCAGATCCATAGAGAACATATTTTATAATCCGGATCTTAGGCAGTATGTGCTTGGCAATAAAACAGTGAGGAGAAGCGCGGGCAACATTAGGCATTTAAGACCCTTCACGCATCTCGTTTGGATGGCTTACTTCACGCATGAGCTCACCACGAATCAGAAGACATCAACCTTAAGGGACGTATTCTACTCAGCCCAGGCATACGACATCTCATTTCAGGATCAGGATGAATCTGACAGCATAATAACGGATTTAGAGACGGTTTTAGGCTACACGAGGGAGGACTTTAACGTTTTTCCAGAGGAGAGCTCAGCGGTCTTCGGCGACCTGACAATAGAGTATACTGTTCCAAACTATGAGGGTAAACGTCTAAACCTAACATCCCACCCCGACGGTGTCATGATAGGCCCGGCCTTAACATCAGCGGATTTCGTGGAGACCAGCGCCGATAAGGTTATAGCCATTGAGAAGGGCGGTTTATTCACAAGGTTTATTGAGGAGAGGGTTCATGAGAAATTTAACGCCATACTTGTATTTTTAAGGGGGCAGGCTCCACGTTCAACAAGATATTTCATTCGGAGATTAAATCAGGAGCTAGGGTTACCGGTCTACATATTCACCGATGCTGATCCATGGGGGATGCATATCGCCATGGTGATCATCTCAGGATCAGCGAATGCGGCGCATGTTAAGGAGCTTACCACCCCAGATGCGAAGTGGGCTGGAGTATGGGCTTCAGACATAGTGAACTATAAGCTCCCGAACGATAAGCTTGAGGATGTGGATATCAAGCGCTTACATGAGTTGATGCGTGACCCAAGGTATAAGGGTGAAATATGGCAGAGGGAGATAAACTTGTTTATGAAAAATCAGAGGAAATGTGAGCTTGAGGCCTTTTCAAGGTATGGGTTAACCCATATAGTGGACGCATATCTGCCTCAGAGGCTTAAAGAGGTGGGTGATTATGGGGAATAAAGCAAAAATTTATTTGTTTATATTTACTAGGTAAATTTTTAACCTAGGTTGGTGGAGGAGTTGAGTAAAGGGAGAAGCTCAACGGCTTTAAGCCTAGTGTTTATAGAGAAGATTTCCGGGCTAATTCTACTGATCGTCGGCGCAATATTAGCCTACAATTCAAGCATTTACATTAAGGATTTGGGGGCTGTTGGAACATTCTCCATCGCGGCTGGAGCAATACTGGTTTTTTTAGGCATACTGATGATCGTGGCTAAATTGGAATAAGCCGCTTTCCAGCTAGGCGGGTCACGTATTTAGAAAAATGTTATTTACAGGTTCGTTTTATTCTATTGCGTGATGCCATATGGCTGAAAGAATAAATGTGACTGTTTGGAACGAGTTCATCCATGAGAAGGAAGATCGAAGAGTCGCCGAAATATATCCCGATGGGATTCATGCCGTCATCGCTAGGCATCTGCGCGATCAGGGATTCAATGTCAGGACAGCCACGTTGGATGAGCCGGAGCATGGCTTAAGCGAGGATGTTCTCAACGGCACAGATGTGCTAATATGGTGGGGGCACGCTGCGCATGAGAAGGTGAGCGATGCTGTTGTCGATCGAGTATATAGGAGAGTTATCTTCGACGGTATGGGGCTGATAGTTCTCCACTCTGGGCACTTCTCGAAAATATTTAGGCGCCTAATGGGAACAATATGCGATCTCAGGTGGAGGGAGGCTGGGGAGAAGGAGAGGATATGGGTTGTAGCCGGCGGGCATCCGATTGCGGAGGGGCTAGGCGACTATTTCGAGATTGAACATGAAGAGATGTACGGTGAACCCTTCGGCATACCCAGCCCAGATGAGCTAGTGTTCATAAGCTGGTTTAAGGGTGGTGAAGTCTTCAGAAGCGGATGCTGCTTCTACAGGGGGTTGGGCAAAATCTTCTACTTTAGGCCTGGGCATGAAACCTACCCAACATATTATAACCAGAACGTTTTAAGGGTCATCGGCAACGCCGCCAGATGGTGTGCGCCGGTTAAGAGGCCTAAGCCGGTTGTGGGTAATGTGAAGCCTATTGAGCCGCTTTAGCGACGGTTTTGATGGGGCCTTAAGCGCTTAACCGGCGCTTCTCCCAACTCCACGTGTCTATATTTTTATAGGTCTGTTCTTCCATAATTTTTTAGGTGCAAAATTTGTCCAGGTCGTTAATATTCAAGGATAAGAATAGGCTTTCGCCGTATTATATTCCTAAGCGTCTGCCGCATAGGGATCAGCAAATAAGCCTTCTGCTTTCAATCTACAGCGACATGCTTAAGAACATATGGAAGGCCTATCCAAGGTTCATCCAGATTGTCGGTGCAACTGGAACTGGTAAAACATGCACAACCATAAGGTTCGGCGAATTAATCGCTGAGAGGGCTAAGCGGGAAGGCGTTAAACTGCAGCACGTCTACATGAACTGCAAGGTTGACGGTGTTACACGCTACGTTCTTTACGGGAACCTTGTGAGGAAGGCTGCCTCAAAGATATCAACTAGGAGCTTAAGCCCTGAGGAGATGATTAGGCAGCTTGTTGAGTACTTAAGGTTTGAGGATATTTTTCTAATCGTCACTTTTGATGAGATAGATTATTTTGTTCAGATGAATCCTAGGGAGCACATAATATATGATTTAACGCGCATACCTGAAGCTCGACCCGGTGAGCCGACGCCTATAGTCGGCGAGATATTTATTGCTCGTTCCCTTAAGTGGCATGAGCTTCTTGAGCCTGGTGAAAAATCAACCCTCGGCATCGGCATAATAGAGTTCCCCAGATACACAAGCGGGCAGATTAGGGATATACTCGAAGATAGGGTCGACGGAGCCTTTCAGCCGCGCACGGTTGCTGATGACACGCTTGACCTTATAAGCGATATAACCGCTAACCCCCCGATTAATGGGGACATCAGGGTTGGGCTGGAGCTCCTCTACTACTCAGGCGTTTTAGCTGAGAATACTGGTTCAAGCAGGGTTCTCCCAGAGCATGTGAGGAGGGTTTACAGCGAGATAAACCCTACGATAACAGCTGAGGATGTAATGAGCCTAGATAGGGATGGCAGACTCGCTCTTCTCGCCCTTGTAAGAGGGTTGAAGGCAAGCGGATCTGCCTATATAAGCCTAAGGGAACTGCGGAAGCTCTACAGCGTCGTATGCGATGAATATAACACTAAGCCTGCTGAAGATTTCGAAAGGCTTATCCAAGACCTCATATATCGCGGAATAGTTGACATGAAATCCCTGATGGAGATAGGGATCTCAGGCGCAACCCTAATAGACCTGGAGAAATTTTTAAACAATTTGTTGAAGCAGCTTGAGCCATTGAGCGGATAACAATATGAGAGCGAAAGAGAAAGAGAGAACCGTGTGGGATGAGCTGGAGCTGGGTTTAGGATGCGGCAAGGGATTTAGGGTTCTACTATATTTAATTTTAAACCCTAACAAGACCTTCACGAAGTATTATTTGGCTAAGTTAACAGGGCTTAGAACCCCATCGGTGGATAGGAGGCTTAAAACATTAGTTGATCTAGGCTGGGTTAAGGAAAACAGGTTTAAGCCTAAAACTTACGAGATAAACCTTGAAAATGAAATTGTTAGAGAGCTGATGGGTTTCCTCAATAAAATGCTTAGGGCAAGAATTTCTCCCTGATGAATTAGGAGGGGACCCCCCTCCCCCCACATAATCTTTCACATACTCCTTAAATATCTCCTGGATGAAATAGGTATTGGCGTAGGGGGATGGTTAAACTTAAGAATAAGCCTAAATCCGAAGGGATCGCATCCATCAGCATAAGCCTCGGGTTGGAGAAGTGCTCAAACCCGTGGAATGGCGACTGCAAAAGCACGGATATAGCCTTATATATAATGTATAGGGGTGAGCGCATCCCCCTATGCTGGGACTGCTGGAAAACAATTTCCAGAAAAAATTTTGATTGGGAGACCTACTGATAATGGAAGATCTGGAATCCCTAGATGGCGTTGGATCGGCAATAGCGACTAAGCTTAGGACCGCGGGCTACACAACGATAGAGGCTGTTGCAGTTACCCCGCCGCTTGAGATCATGGAGAAGACGAACCTAGGCTTCAACACTGTGCTTAAGATTCAGGAATCCGCCCGTAAGATGATTTCCGCCGACTTCAAAACCGCTCAGGAGTATTATGAAAGAAGGAAGAGCATGAGGCGCTGCACAACGGGATGCAAAAAGCTTGATGAGATACTCGGCGGCGGGATAGAAACTCAGGCTTTAACGGAGCTAATAGGCGAGTATGGTTCCGGTAAGACTCAGATATGCATGATGCTCTCCATCACTGCGCAGTTACCACATGATAAGGCGGCTTAGAGGGCAGAGTTGCATTCATAGATACTGAGGGAACATTCATGCCTGAACGCATATATCAAATAGCCTCCGGCATGGGGCTTAACCCAAATGAAGCCGCCGGCAACATATTTGTTGCGAGAGCATACAACAGCAGCCATCAATGCCTACTGATCGACAGATTGTTCATGCTCTGCCCGGAGAATAACATAAAACTCGTTGTTGTGGACAGCATGATAAGCCACTTCAGAGGCGAATACATTGGGCGGGAGAACCTTTCAGATAGACAGCAGAAGCTAAATCAGTATTTACATAAGCTGATTAGGCTTTCGGAAGCATACAACCTCGCCGTTGTCGTAACAAATCAGGTTCAATCCAACCCGGCTTCATTCTTTGGAGGAGACCCAAATAGGCCCGCCGGCGGAAACATAATGGCTCATGCATGTACACATAGGGTTTATCTCCGGAAGGGATCAAAGGGCGTGAGGGTTGCGAGGATAATCGACAGCCCATACCTGCCTGAAAAAGAAGCTTACTTCATGATAAATGAGAAGGGCATAGCTGAAGCTGAAGTAGATAAGTAAGCCCTAGTATATCTGAAGACTTAAAGCGTTTAAGAGCCTTATCAGCTAATTCTTTAACCTTATCCAAAGGTATCTCATCTAAATTAACCATAACAATTTTTCTACGGATACCTAAATCCATCTTTATAAGCCTACGTTGAATTTTATTAGCGCCTTTAACTGTCGCTTCTGAAAAATGAGACGTGTTACACTTAAATATAAAGATGCAGAGGGCGTGAAAACCTCTAGAAAATAAAAAAGGAGGGGTTATGCGCTAATTTCCGTTTTTGAACACTGGATAGAACCGAATCTGCATCAATTTAACGCCGCTGTTTGTCATTTCCCGCCAGTAGCCCTCAAGCCCCGGTATATCAAAAATCCATGTATTATTGTACCATGTAAATGATGTCTCTGTATTTTTAAATTTCACGGTAGCGAAGAACAGATCGGTTCCATTATACCATTGCGGTTGTCCTTTCCGTTTTCCCGGAACCTCCAATTTTCTTCGTTAAGTTGAAATACAGTCCATGATTCATTATATGCTGCTTGAGGATAAATTATTATTAGAGAGTCATCTTTGGGTTTTCCCAATCCAACCAAGTAAACCATGTAATAGCTAACTTGCTTTTTGGTTTCTTCTACGCCGTCGCCATCAGTATCCAAGTATACGTATGCGGGGAGAATTATGCTTGCTTCGCCATCGTTTGTTGCGTCGCAATCAGGCACAGTCCAGTTCCATTGGTATGAAAAAGCGTACTTGATTAGGATGTTTTTGGGCGTACTAATCGGCACGAATATTGTGTAGCGGCCTGAACCTATAAAATCGTTTTTGAATTTATCAACGCCTTCTGGAAAGCCGTGTACAAGGAGGTTAAAGTGGGGGGCCTTCGAAGTCTACTCCGGGTTTTAGTCCACCGTTGGGCTTTGCCTGAATATTTATGGTTCCTGCCAATAGAGAGGCTATTAGTACTGTTGATGCTATGGCTACTAAAATAGTTTTTAATTTCATTTTCGTTACGCTGACCGTGGCTGTTACAGGGGGCGGGTTTTGGACCTCAAATTTAGCTTTAGCCTAGAGTGATTATGTTGTAGCCCGCTGCCCTCCTGAGTCTATTCATTATGGCAAGCCCTAAGCCCTCCTGCGGAAGGCCCTCGGCGATTATTAGGTCAACTCCCTCCTCATCGAATTCCCTAAGGGTTTTAAAAAGGTTTTTGGCGGCTAATGAAAGGTCTCTTCGGTTACCTAGGGATTTTATGATGCCGACCTTGTAGTTCGGCGCGCTCTCATCCGTGGCCAGTATGCCCACCTTTCTTCCTGCTTTAGCGTAGTGCTCAGCCAGCTCCATAATCTTCCCAACGATGAGGTTAAAGTCGCCCTCAACCAGAATCATCTCGGCTTTAGGCGCATAATGCTTATGCTTCATCCCAGGCGAGCGGGCGCGTTCGATGGGAAACTCACTTTTCGCCAGCGCAGATGGGTGGATGTCAACTTCGCCCAGCACATTCCTCAGATCCTCGTATGTTGCTCCGCCGGGCCTTAGGATTTGCGGCGGATCGCTTGTCAGATCCAGAACTGTTGATTCAACGCCTATATTTGTTGGTCCAGCGTCGATTATGACGTCTATCCGCCCATAAAGATCCTGTATGACATGCTCGGCCACTGTTGGGCTTGGCCTACCGGCCAGGTTGGCGCTTGGAGCAGCAATCGGGGTTTCCGAGGCTTTTATTAGGGCTAATGCAACCTTATGTTTCGGCATCCTTATGGCCACGGATGAGAGCGC
>JAGTQL010000001.1:16114-22216 GCA_018396555.1 Candidatus Bathyarchaeota archaeon
TAATGGCCCAGGCCAGAAGAGATCCATCAGCCTCTCAGCGCATTTAGGAACTGATCCGGCAAGCCTATAAACATCATCTTTGCCGGCGACATGCACTATTATCGGGTTGTCGAGGGGCCTCATTTTAACGGTGTAGATTTCCCTGACAGCCTTTGAGTTTAGGGCGTCGGCGCCTAAACCGTAAACCGTCTCTGTTGGGAAGGCCACGAGTCCACCTTGGCGTATGGCCTCCGCTGCTAAATCTATCTTTTCGCCCTCGGGATTTTCGCCGTCAACCTTAAGTATAAGCGTCTTCCTCATATGATGCGTCATCTAAAAGTAGTGAAGAAAGAAAATTTATTCTTTGAGGTGATTTAAAATATTTAGTTTTTCATATCCTATACCTCACGTGTATTATTATGCGTATGAATGTTATTATGGCTTCAATGGCATGCCTTAAAATATAAGAGTGAAAATATAGAAGCTATCAAGAAGATTTGGGAGGAAAAGAGGAAATGCCGGGATTAGACTCCTCTAGAGACATTAACATGGGCTATTCTAAACTAGCCTCCAGGCTGCAAGATTACTTAAACTCTATAAATCTTAAAGAGCTGACGTCAGGCTATTCTAAAATTGTAGAGTTAAAACTCTATGAGAAGCAGGGGTTAAGCAACGCAATATATCTCCTCAAGGTTGAAGCCGATGATGGGTTTACTGGAGAACTCATCCTCCGAGTCTATCCAGGCAATGGGAAGAAGGCTTTTAAAGAGTTTAAAATTCTAAGCATACTACACGTCAAGAATGTGCCCGTTCCGAAAGTTTACGGTTTTGATAAGAGCGGAGAGGTTTTGGGTAAACCATTTATGATAATGGAGAAGGTTCAGCATTCCCCTATTGCGGATGATTATGCGTTTATTGACGCTGCGGCTAAATCACTAGTGGGCATTCACAGTATAACTCCAAGTGAGATTGGAGATGTTTTAAAAATTAAGAAAGGCTATCCCACAGGCGATTTGAAGGAGGTTAAAGCATTGATGATCATATCCATGTTAACTACGCTGAAAAATCCCATGGTTTTCGCAGATCTTTTTAACCATGCGAGAAAGCTTGAAGATAGCCGAGTTGAAGCTAGGTTGAGGTTGATCCACGGCGACTACGGCTTCGACAACATAGTCTACAGCAGCGATAAAGCCTATGTGATCGATTGGGAAAGCGCGGAAATAGCTGAGCCTACTTTCGACGTAGCATACACTTTCAACTTCCTAAATTTCGACGATAAAATATCTGGGAGAACTGGTCAGAAGCTGTCAGAAGCGTTTTTAGACTCCTATGAGAGATATGGAGGATCTATCATAAACTTTCAATTTTATAGGAGGCTAGCCGCTTTAAAGCTTCTAGCGATGTTAGAAGCCGTTTCACAGCCGGGGCTGATAGCCCTCATAGCTAGAGAATTTAGAAGACGCACTAAAGCTAAAGATGCGAAACGCTTCCTCAAAACTTTCAAGGAGCATCTCAGAAGCATCTTAAATAGCGAAGGATAGAGGGAATACGAATACTCGTATTAAATCTAATGGTATTCTTTGGTTAAAGAAAACAATGAAACGAAACGAATTAAACCGATAACACCTATAATATATACTATTATAAGCATCGTCTTAGTGTTTGACATGGGCTTCACACTTTGCCTACTCATAGCGCAACGGATAAGATGCCGTTAATTAATGACCTATCATCAATCGTAAGTCTCCTACCTCTAACAGGTCTAGAAGGAAGAAGAGACTCAATCAACCTCTATTCAATATCACTAAGCTCGTGAAATTCCATATAAAACCATGAAGCAGCAATACTTAAATATTTTGAAGCCACTCTTTGTAAAAGCCCTTTTTCATGGATTTGGGTGGGCTAGATTGGGTGAAGCGGAAAAACGTGGGTTCATCTCTTTCATGCATGAATACTCCAGCCTGGCTGAGGTTTTGGCGGACCACAACTTAGCCTCCTTGGGGGATGCATACGTCAACCTCATCTACTCGCTTGCCCTATCCAAGATTGCCGGTAAGCCTGTTGGCAGAAAACTCGATAGTTTAACGCTTGCATCAGCCCTAAGAAAATCCGATACGCGGAGGTTTCTACCGAGAAGGGTGGATAGACATAGGCAGGCGGATGCTGCTGAAGCCTTAATAGTTTACGGCTGGCTGTCGGGGGCGGTGTCAATCTGGGAGGCGGTTGAGATTCTGGCGCGTGAAGGAGAAGTTGCGGAGAACATAAATGAACTCTTGAAGTTAACTCTAGGGAGAATTTGCCTTAAACAGAAGATTTGAGGATTACATGGCCTCACATATCTTTAAGCGCTCTCTCAAATTCCTCCCTGAGCTCCCTGCCCCTTTTAAGGATTTTTTCAGCTGCTTCTTTAAGCGCCTCTTCGGGGGTTTTATTCCCCTTAGTGCGCACTGTTATCACGGGGTTTGCTACGAGCGGATGAGATATGCTGTAGCTGGCGAACTCCACGTCATCATCCTCCAGAAGAGTTGACTCTAGAAGGTTGCACAGCGTGTGACCTTCACCCTCAACCTCAAGTGTGAGCTCATTTGGCTTTTTATCCAATATTTTTAGCTGCATATTGATCAACCTTACCGCTACATGTTTCCGGCTCCGTAGTCTGACGCTATTTTCCTCGTCTCAAAATTTCCGCACTTACCGCAATATAACTTTTTGCTTTTCCTGTTTTTCAGCAGAAGCGTTCCGCCGCATTTTGAGCATAGAGCCAATATTACACCTAGGTTTTCTCCCTTAGTGGTCAGGTGGAGGATTCTGTTAGCGTCGCTTATCACCTTAGCGCGGACTAGGTCGCCTACTTTAACTGCACTGAGGACCTCCTTGGTGTATTTTGTGTCAATGTCTGAAACATGCAGAGCCCCTGTCAGGAACCCTGAAAGATGCTTTTTCCCAATCTTCACTATACGCATGAAAGCCGTTAAGCCCTGAATATTGACGACGTGCCCAACAACTATGCTTCCAATCTTTGGGAAGCTTAAACCCTTCGCCACCGTGTAGACTGAAACTTTCCTAGTGGCTGAATCAAATGATACGTATCCGACGTTTCTCGAATATATAACTCCGTCCTGAACGTATGTTCCAAAGTTCGGTATGAACTCCTCTATTACACCTATTCTCTCCCCGGGAACAATGAACTCTCCGCTTCTTCTTGTATTAGACATGCTTTAGGCATTCCATCCCCCTAGTTGACTGAGTTTAAAAATACCCGTGAACTGCGATATTAGCTTTGCTATTGACCTGCGTCCAGCCTTTAGCCTTTAGTATTCGGTACAGGTCGGCTTTAACCGGATAGAGCCTTTTCCTATGGAATTCGTATGTTCGGCTTATAACTATGTCCATTTCATAAACTTTGTCTATTACGCCTCCTATTTTAGGAATCTGCTTGCTGAGGAAGCTTCTCACAGGTGGGCTGCGCTTATGCAGCGAGTAGACCACGCTGGATATTTCGAGGGCCTTCCTCAGGAATTTTATGTCCGCTCCCTTATGCCAGCTCCCAAATGGAGGGTTCATCAACGCCGTATCGAAGCGCCCGATAACGCAGTCTACATCGCCAATTATGAAGTCGACTTCAGCGCCAAGCTTAGCGGCATTCTTAACGGCAACCCCTATGGCATCCCTGTCTATGTCAACCCCAACGGACCATTCTGCGCCAATCAGTGAAGACGCTATCGCCAAGATCCCTGATCCGCAGCCTAAGTCAACGATCTTCCTCCCATCTATGTCATCGTTAACATGGGCGGCTATGTGAATCATGCTGGCTGCGCTCTCAGCGTCCAGCATGTAGCTTTCCCATCTTAGCTTCGGGCTGGGGTTAGGCTCCACCCTTGATAGGAGAAGTGCAAGATGCTTCTTTCTCAGCTTCAGCAGGCTCACCAGCCTTTTCCGTCTTTTTACGCCTAATTTCGCCTAGTTAATTATATTAGGCCGGATTCAAGGATCTCATTCCAAGATGCTTTTCCTATGGCAACATTTGTTTCCCTGATCGTTAGTACAGGCTTGGGGAATTTTCGCGAATCGTAAAGCGATATTCTTGGGCAAGCCGTGTTCACATAGGCTTCTATTTCTGGAAACTCGAGGAGCGCTTCCGGCGTGACTTCCCTCATGGCCAGCAGAACCGCCTTCTTGCCCAGCTGCTCTATGTCATTCTTAATCTTCAGAGCTGCCTCCATGTTGAACTGCCCTGTTTTAAGCCCAAGGATTATGCCCCAGACGTTCGCTTTTGAGGCTTCAGATATGTCCATCCAGCGCCTATGAATTATTTTTTCAGCTTCGCCATCAACCCTATAGGCTCTACCCTCGAAGGGGTCTGCGGCAACAGTTGGCTTCTTTGTGGCGAGGAAAAGCCCAAGCGCGTGAAATCTGCCTCCGCCTATGAATAGGAATGCATCCACAAGGCTCCTGATCGATTTGGCGTTCCTGTAGTTGCAGCCTAAAACCTGGCCTGGATATTTTAAGCCCAGAGAGCGCCCGATATATACTTCTTTTCCGGCTTCCCTAAGGATTTCTTCAGCCTCCTTAATGCTTTGGATATGCTGGACGGTTGTTGTCAGCCCTATTCTCCTCCAGGGCTCGAGCTGTCTCAGAGCATCCTCAACCGCTTCTCTGATGGGAACGTTTGCCCTAGCCTCAATGTATATGATTGGGATTTCGGGTAAACCCGATTTACATGTGAAAAACGCTGTTTCCGCATGTCCATAATGTACTATAATATCGGCTGAAATGAACTCAGCCTCGTAGAGGGCTAGGTCGCATGCTCCGTAGCATGGATCAGCTGAGATTATCGCTAATGCGCCGGATCCCTCTATGATGGATGCTATGTGCGGCGTCTTAGGCTTCAGCCCCTCAGGCAGCTGCACTAGGACCATGCGCGCCCCGCGCCTAATGATTTCACTGCGTAATTTATCTTCCTCTAAATCAAATAGCGCTGGCAACTCTCAATCATTAAGAATAAAGGGATCCTGAGGGATATTAGCCTATCTTAGAATATGCATTTTCCGCTTAAAAAATAATCGTCACGTTTATGGACTTATGGTTTTGGGGAAAAATGGGTGAAAAAATGTTTTGGTTTGATGATGCGGCTCAGCCGGTTCGTCTACTTATCAAGCGGGATCTCCAGATCTGGATCTTCGCGCAATCCCATGCCTGTTAGTTTTTCAAGCATTATGCGCTGCTCAATTGAGGCTACGAGTTTTCTCGTCTGGGCGACCACATCCGGGTTCACTGAGACGCTGTCTATTCCGCTTCTAACAAGGAACTCTGTGAACTCTGGGTAAACGCTTGGCGCCTGACCGCATATGCTGACCGTTTTGCCGTCTTTATGGGCTAGCTTGATGAGCAATCTTATTGCACGTTTAACCGCTAGGTCTCTCTCATCGAACAGATGCGCCACTGTCTCATTGTCCCGGTCGCATCCCAGAATCGTCATTGTTAGGTCGTTGCTTCCAATGCTGTATCCGTCAACATACCTGTTGAATTTGTCGGCTAGGAGGCAGTTGCTCGGTATCTCAGCCATAAGCCAAACCTTAAAGTCCGGACCTCTCTTTAAGCCCTCCTCCTCCAGGATTTCAACGATCCTCTCCATCTCATCGACTCGTCTGCAGAAGGGTATCATAACCCAAAGGTTCTTCAACCCGTATTCTTCGCGAACCTTCTTAACGGCTTTAACCTCAAGCCTGAAGGCCTCAATATACTTCGGGTCGTAGTATCTTGACGCTCCCCTCCAGCCCATTAGGGCCGACGGTTCAACGGGTTCATATTTCTCCCCGCCCTTTAGCTCCCTGTACTCTGAAGATTTGAAGTCGCTGAAGCGCATGACAACAGGTCTGGGATAGAAGGCTGCGCAGATCTTTCTGAATGCCTCAGCTAGCTTATTGACGAACTCCTCGGCTCTCCCGACTTCAATCATGTATAGCGGGTGCTCACCTATCTCGCTTGACCAGACGAACTCCTGCCTTAGCAGGCCGACGCCGTCGGCTGGAAGGACTGAAACCTTATCGGCGATCTCAGGTTCGCCTAGATTAACGTATATTTTTGTTCCGGTTATTATGTATGGTTCGGCAAACGTGACGG